>JBCCBF010000225.1:0-4848 GCA_039814445.1 Pseudomonadota bacterium | reverse complement strand
TCCGCCCGCAACCCAACCAGGGCGTGGAGGATGGTATCCGCGTCCCAATCCGGGGCGGTCAGCCCATCAATGGCCTGGTGCAACAGGTTCAGCAACTCATCATGACTGGTCAGCCGAATATCGTGATCACGGGTGAGCAACTGCCCAAAGGCTTCCACGGCCGCGGTGTCATCGGCCTCGCGCGGCAGGCTGTTCAGGTCGTCAGACACCACCCGCAGCGCATAATCCAAGCGACTGGCCAGAAGCTTGATCGGCGTCGCGGGCAAGTCGGCGGCATGTTGGTCCATGGCATCAGCGATGGCCGCCACCCTGGTCGCGTAGTTTTTAAGCTGGTGTCGTTGCAGGATCAGTCGGGCCCGTAGGGTATCACTCCACCGAATATCCGAACGGCCATCCAAATCGTATCCAACCCAGCTGGCTAAGGTAATCGGGCGGGGCTGCAACCTGGTCCATTGGGCCGGGTAAAGCTCTGCTGCCACGGCAAACAAACCGGCTAGAAACCGGGTGACGGCCGCCTGGATGTGGTGCAAGGCTTCGATCGACAACTCATGCTCATCATCCAGCGTGACCCCGCCCGTCCAGCCATGGGTTTGCCCGCCCAAGGCTTTGAGCGTATCAGCCAAATCTTGGTCGCTCATGGTGGTGGCGCCGCCAAAGAACTCCACCAACTGGGCGAAAATTGGTATCAACGGGCGCGGCAATAAAAACGTAGGATGGGCGGTTAACACCAGGCCATAGATCTCACGCTCAAAAATTCGCTGGAAGTCAGCAAACGGTTTAAGTTTCCCTTCCCCATCATGGGCAATCTGGCTGATCAGCTCACGCAAATCCTGATCATGGGCCGCCATATCCACTGACCCCACATAATCTGCTTGCCGATACGCCCGCCAAATCGCTGAGCGCACCACCACAAAGCGGACCAATTTCTGCACGTCATCAGGCGACATCTCGCCAGACAGTATCGCCGCCGCCAACCGTCCTGACAGACCCTGAATCGGGTTTTTCAGAGGATCACTTGCGGCTTGTGACTGGCGTTCTGCGTATTGCCCGGCCACATCCTGATACAGGGCAGCCACCCTTGGATAAAGCCCGTCTAGGGCCTGTAAAGCCCGCTTGTAGAGCGCATCAGGCTTGGTGGATGCTGCGTCATGAGCTGGATGCCCAGTACCGTCCATAGTGATACCCATCAATCGCGTAAAATGAAGTTGTGCTGTTTTAAGCTAACGCCCTCGTGGCCATTACCGCAACAAGACAGCCTGTGCCAGGGTCACAAAATACGGCGTTAAAAGCCAATCATGGCAAGGCCAGCGTTGAGGAACGCAAATAAAAGCACAACGCCGATTAAAAAGAACACCAAGCGAAACAGCGCGCCGCCAGCGGCAAAGCCAAGGCCAAGGCCAAATCCGGTGCGCACCGGGCGCAGTCGATAATGGTGGCTCGGTTGATGGTAGTGATGATGATGCTCCACAGGACGCCCACCATGCCCCGGCCCTTGCGGTGGTGGCGCAAAAAGCGGATCATGTGGTTGGTGATGAGCCGCCGGCGTAAGCGGCCCGGATGCAGGCGGGGCGACCGGTGATCGAGAGCCCAATTGATGGCGCGATTGCGGTGACACATGCGGTGATACATGCGGCGGCGGCACCGGTGGCTTGCGCACCGGACCTAAACTAGCCGCTTTTTTAAGGCGCTCAGCCGCCTGTTGATAACGATTCTTCGCCATGCCACATTGTTGTCTTGTTAAAGTAGTACCAAATAAGGTGTGTGCGTACTGGTCACGTCACACAACGGGTAACTTTATAAATAGGCATTGGATCATATATGTCGATTAATGGCTTTAGAAATGCTGCTTGCTCATTGGCACTCATCACATTGTGCGCTTTAGCCTTGCTCTACCAGACCCCAGCGCAATCGCAGGTTCCGCCCCAAGTAGAAAATGCACCACCCATTGGGTTAACAAATAGCCAACGACTTGATCCTGAAAACGTCATCAAGGCATATTATACCTTCATTTCTACGGGCCAGTTTTCCTCGGCTCTAGATTTGCTTGGCCCATCCTTTGATGTGGAGCCAGTGCGGGAAATTGCTTCAGAAATCAGGGAATTAAATCGCAAAATTCGTAGTGGCGAAGTGGCTGTTGCGCTTGACCAGATAAAGGTTGAAGGCGATTGGGCGATTGCCATACTTGTTATTGACGCCGAGGTTGGTGGCGAGAAAAAGAAGATCGTAGCAGACCAATATTTGCTGGATCTTGGTGATCGATGGACCATCGTCCCCCGTCAGTTACGCCGCGATGACTCATTCCGGTCTTTTTACAATAACAATTCTTATAACCTGAATACTTGGTGGAAAAATAACCAAGCAGAATTTCAGGCAAAGTTCGCCGAAGAATAAGCAACGCACTAAATACCAGGTGACAAATCCCGTACCTTACTTGGGCCGGGTTTGTCCCAATTATCGAGCAACTGCCTCAAATCAGCCTCTTGCTTAGCATCATATGCCAGGCCCAGGCCCTTAAATCTCTTCTCAACACTCTTCTGCGTTGATCGGGCCAAGCGCTCGACTAACTGGTTCTGATAATGCCCTAAATCAGTACGCGAATTGACGTAACCATGGGTGAGGCCATCATCAAAAACAGCCGCAGCCACATAGCGTGGATCCTCTGCTTTAATCGTGCCACTGGCATAACCTTTGGCCAATAAACTCTGATCATGATGCGTGTTTTCATGCACCACCGTGCCGATCACAGCCTCAGGACTTGACCAAAATTTCTCAAAGCCAGCATTAATCGTAATCGGACCATCGGGATTATACTTTCCTTTTGGAAAGCGTTGGCCCGATGGCGTATCACGCGCGGACATCTGGTCTAAAACTACGGCCACTTTTGGGTTACCGGCCAGCTCGTTTTGAGTATCAGCCACATATTGCAGCAATCGTAGACGAGCATCATCATTCATGCGATGCCAGTTTTTCAGTCCTTTGTGAACAATAGGGTCGCGCGCCAGTTTCTCCGTTAGATCATGGCGGAATGACTGCCTTTCGGCCTGATAAGCCTCACCCGGATCAATACAATCGTGCAGCGTATTACGGGCCTTGCGGATATCAGCACTGCTTTTGACAGCGCCTTGCATCGCTTTGAGCATGCGAAGCTGTGTATCGCGCATCAAGAACATCGGTTGGAAGTCATCAAGTCGGTTCACGAACCGAGCCGCAGCCTCCGCGCGATCCTGGCCACCCACGCCATCAATCGCACCAAGGAAAGCAAGGTCAATACTGGGATCACCGGCTGGCTCAAATTCGCCATTTTGCAGCATAGCTCGTTTAAGACGCTTTAGAGCATCGGCGGCGTAGGCGTTAGCCGGCTCTTGCGTAAAGCAGTTAATCAGATGATCCCGCGTTTGCTGGGATAGCCCGACCACAATGATATCAGGCAGAGCGCTCAACTTTGCCGCGGCCACATAGGGTCGCTGCTCATCGTCAGCACTAAAAAACCAGCGATTTAGCTCTTGCTCGTATGCGGATTGTATCGGGTTCTCAACCTCAGCCTCATTTAATCCAGGATCGCCATGAAGCGCTGAACCCAACAATCCGATCTGTTGTTTGTTATGGGAAACCAACTGGTCGCCTATCAAACTCTTAACCCTACTGTTTATAGAGTATCACAGTTTCTCGAGGAGAAGTGCTAGTCGAACGTTTTTTGGCTCCACTGCCCATCAGCACGGTCAATAAAGCCCGGAATATCTTGTTCCCAGCGATTTTGAATATCCGCATTATAGTTTAGGTAAAGCTTCCCATCGACGACCTTCCAATGGTCAGGATCACCCTTCGCAAACGAACCACGTGCCATCGCCCAGGCGCAATAGCCACCATATTGGGGGGCAAACGCTTCTGGATCAGCCTTGAACTTAGCGAGGTTGTAGGAAGATGAAAATTTCCAAACGGCACCACGCCATTCCGTTGTGTAACGATCATTACCTTCAACGGCACGACGCCGGTCAAAGTAAGCCACCACGTCATGGCCGCCGGCTGCAACATTGCTGAAGGCGCTGGTATAGATGGGGTCCTTAGCCACCGCTTGGTTAGCCATGGGTAATACCGCAAAAGCGATGGTAAGGGTAAGAGCGGCGAATAAAGCCTTGGTGAACAACATCGAGACGGTCTTTCTGGTTAACAGCGCCATACAAGCGCCCGGGGTGATCATTACTCATCACCCTACGCAGATAATCTGATCCTGAGTAGTCACGTCTGAGTGTGAAATGCGTGAGCGCCGGGTGATCATGCATCCCCTGGCGCTCCACAGTTTCTTTTTGAAAACGCTGATTATTCAGCGGCTTGTTTTTCCAAGAGCTCATTATCCTCAGCCAACTCAAGCCACATGGCGTTCAAAATGCCCACCGTGGCGGCCAGGCCTAACCCTAGGATCCATGCGAAATACCACATCGTATCGTCTCCTTTTCCTTGTATATCTCAGTAACCCGATGCCGGGCTTGCGTGTTTGTTGGCTTCCTCTTCGGTTACCGTGCCGCGCATGACCCAGAACCATAAATTCTCAGCAGATCGTTCAAATCGTCCAATGTATTGGCCTCCCGCAGCGGCTTGTCCTGCCGCCAGCGTGACATACGCGGAAAGCGCAGGGCGACGCCAGATTTATGGCGCGGGCTGGCCTGAATACCCTCGAACGCGATTTCAAAGACATGATGTGGCGTCACCTGCCGCACCGGGCCAAAGCGCTGCAGCGTGTTCTTGCGCACCCATTTGGTGATCTCGCGAAACTCCGCATCCGTAAGCCCGGAATAGGCCTTGGTGAAAGGCACCAGATCGTTGCCATTCCAGACCGCAAAGGTGAAATCC
>JBCCBF010000154.1:0-6602 GCA_039814445.1 Pseudomonadota bacterium | reverse complement strand
TGCGCTTCTTCGACGCCTCCGTCGTCGTCGCGCCGGCCGCCGCCTCAAAGTACGCCGTCGCTCGCGGGATACCCGTGACAGCTATATCCGGTCTGATGCCGGGTTGGTGGCCACGGTGGGGGTCAAGGATTTGGTATTAGTCGTGACCGAGGACGCTGTCTTGGCCGCGGATCGCGGGCGATCCCAAGACATCAAGCAAGTAGTTGATCGGTTAGAGAAAAACCGCCGGGTTGAATGCCAACAACATCGCACCACCCACCGGCCTTGGGGCTGGTTCCAGCTTTTGCATTTAGGTGATCGATACCAGGTCAAACGCCTCTATATCCGCCCCGGGGCTAAAATCCAGCTGCAAAAGCATGCCCAACGGGCCGAGCATTGGGTCGTGGTGGATGGCCATGCCCGGGTGACGCTGGATAACGATATCCGCATGATTGGTAAGGATGAATCAATCCTTATCCCCGTGGGCTCCACCCATAGTGTGGAGAACTCAACTGATGCGCCCCTGGTCATTGTTGAGGTGCAATCAGGGGGCTATTTGGGCGAGGATGATGTGACCCGGTTCGAAACCCTGTACGGCACCGAACCGATTGGTGATTAGGCCCGGTCGCTGACGTCGCATGGGTAACTAGCCATGCGTTAAGTAAGCCGATCCGGTGACAGCTATCTTAGATTTAAGGATCGCGTTTTTGCAGCAAGGCGGGAATGGCCTCGGGCTCGCCATTGGTATCAGGCTGTGAGGCAGTGGCGCGTTTTAAGTCCTTGATGTCAGGGGTCTTATAGGTGGGCACCACATGGCGCAATTGTTTGAGTGTCGTCTCTTCATCAAGCGCATCGGCGGCCTTGCCCAGCTTGGTCAATTGGCGGCTGATCAGGGCTAGATCGGCCACTTGCGGATCAGCCACAAGCACCCCGTCAGCGCTGGTGCGATCCACGGGTTCGCTTTCATAAAGCAGCTCTTCGGTCAGCTTTTCCCCGGGGCGGAGACCGGTGTATTCGATCTTGATATCGTGGTCGGGTTGTAGACCAGCCAGGCGGATCATCTGGCGGGCCAGATCATCGATCTTGACCGGGTCGCCCATATCAAGCACCAGGATTTTGCCCTGTTCGGATCCGCTTTGGATGGCATAGGCCGATGCGTGGAGTACGAGCTCAACGGCCTCCCGCAGCGTCATGAAGTAGCGAGTGGCCCGCTCATCGGTCACGGTCAGGGGGCCACCTTTGCGCAATTGCCGGGTAAACAGCGGCACCACGGACCCGGTGGACCCGAGAACATTACCAAACCGCACGGTCACAAACCGGGTGGCTTTATCACCGCTGGCCTGTCCTTGGCGGTCCAGGGCCTGGCAATAGGTTTCCGCCAGCCGTTTCGTGGCCCCCATGACACTGCTGGGATGCACCGCTTTATCCGTTGAGATCAACACCATGGCCTCAGCCCCGACGGCTTTTGCCGCATCGGCCACGTGGCG
Organism: Pseudomonadota bacterium; assembly: GCA_039814445.1. Lineage (GTDB taxonomy): Bacteria > Pseudomonadota > Alphaproteobacteria > TMED2 > TMED2 > TMED2. The sequence continues at coordinate 5,136 of JBCCBF010000154.1, read as the reverse complement.
GGTGCCCATCACATTGGTCATGACGCCTTCGCAGGGCTGGGCTTCGACCACGGGCACATGTTTGAGGGCGGCGGCGTGAAACACCAGCTCTGGCTTTATCTCATCAAACAGGGCACGAACCCGTGCCCCATCCCGCACATCACAAATAAAGCTTCGGGTTTTTAGGCGGGGGAAACCTTCATTGATGCTCAGATTGGTTTCATAAAGCAGGTATTCCGCCTGATCGACCAGCACCAATTCAGCAGCGCCTAGGCCCGAGAGTTGCTTGGCCAGCTCACCACCAATGCTGCCACCGGCGCCAGTCACAATCACCCGCTTGCCTTGGACCAATTGGCCCATGGCGTCACGGTCCAGGGCTTTTTGCGGACGGCCGAGGAGATCAGCGATATCGATCGGGCGGGGTTCTAAACGGCCATCGGGATTGGCGTGACGAAAATCCGTGAGGCTCGGTAGGCGACTGATGGGCAAGCCCATATCGGTGGCCTGGTCCAGCACATCACGGATCACATCGGGAGCAATCGGGCCATTCACTTGGGTCATGATCAACCGCTGGGGGCGATTGCCCCGGCGGCTCAAATCATTCACCACCGCGCTGAAATCAGTAAGGGATCCCATAACCGGGATGCCTAATATATCCCGGCCAACCCGGCGGTTGCGGTCATCGATAATACCGACCACCCGGTAGGGCGCTTCCCGGTCATTGATCATGGCGCGGATGAACAGTTCCGCGCCATCCCGCGCGCCGATTAACAGCACGGGTATCCGGCCTTTGCCCGTGGTATCCCACAGACCAGAAAAGCTACCATCCTTCATCAAGCGATAGGCAAAACGCGGCCCACCAATACAGGCCATCAACACAAACCAGGCGATGATCGGCACCGAGCGTGGAATGTCATCACCGCGGTTGATGAAAAAGGTGATGGCGATAAAGATCAGTACCGCGGTGGTGACCGCCTTGGTAATCGCCAAAAGATCCGGCAGGGAGGCATAACGCCAAACCCCGCGATACATGCCGAAGGTATAAAAGGACAGGGCGCAGACGAGGATGAATAAGGGCGTGCCCAGGAAAAAGCCGTTTTGAAACGCGCCGAACAGCTCATTGTTAACCCGCAGGTAAAACGCTGCGGCAAAGGCCACGGCCGCCATGATCACGTCATGGGCCACCACGACGCTGACACGGCGCCAGCGGATTGGGATCGGGTTCATCACAATAATCGCCTTCTGGGCATTGAATTCTCTATCGCTGATGTACCGGGGTTCCGCCCTTGATCGCAAGTTTTTCAACGCTTGTTTTGCGCAATCGCCCGGCCTGTGCTGATGAGGGATTGTCGTGTGTCGGCTAAAGCGTGCCAGCCGAATGCCGTACGAAATCGGCTGTCATCAAGACTGAAATCGCCCAGTAATCGATCGGCTAACCCCTGCCGACCGGTAACTTTTAACAACCAGCGTAACAAATCGGGCGGGAGGCTAAACAAAGGGGCTTTCCGCCCCATGCCTTCGGCCAGGGCGCGGATCATGTCATCGGTACCCATGGCCGGTTGTTCTGCCACCACATAACAGCCCGCTGGAGCCTCATCCGCTTCAATCACCGCGATAATGGCGGCCACCAAGTGATCGCGGCTGATCAGGCTGCGGTGGTTGCGGGTGCGGCCCAGGGGCACGGGTATGCCCTTAACCCCGCCGTGATCGATCAGGCGGATCAGGCGCGCCAGATTGGCTTTGGCCCCAGCACCATGCACCAAGGGGGGGCGGAGGCAGAGGATCGGCATCGTGCTGGCCTGGCTCACCGCCATCAGGGCCTGTTCGGCCTTTTGCTTGGCCTTGGCATAATCATCGGCCGGGCGGGTTGGTGTGTGATCGGTCAGATCACGTCCGGTATCGCCCAACACTTTAGCACTGCTGAGAAAAATAAACCGCTGACAGCCAGCGGTGCTGGCGGCTTTGGCCAAGGCGATGGATGCGTGGTGATTAACCGCATCATAGGCATCGGCGGTTACCCCGCCGCGATGGGCGATGGCCGCCAGATGAACCACCTGATCCACACCCTCGAACAAGGCGGGGGTGATGTGTTTGTTGTGGTCTTCTAGCCGGGCGAGATCGCCGGTAAATCGATCCGGCGTGGCCTGGTTCTGCGTGGCCTGGCGTCCCGCGGTGATCACCCGGTGGGCACGGTCGGTCAGGGCCGCACAAAGCCCCTGGCCAATAAACCCATTGGCCCCGGTGACCAAAATGGTGTGCGAAGATGACTTGGTCATGGTTTAGAGGCCCGTGGGTGGGCCGCTTACCCCGTGATCACGGGTCAGAAACCAGAGGGCCAGGACCATGACGATACCCGCTGGAATGAGCGCCCATGCCTGATAAAAAACCGCTAGCACCGCGCAGGCTATCAGCCCGATATTGGTGGCGCTGATTGTTGTCACGGTGGCCCCATGGGACAGGCCCCGTTGCGTGGCCCGTTGGTAGAAATGCTCACGATGCGGCTCCCAGGGTTTTGCCCCCGAGATCACACGGCGCACTAGGGTGACGCTTGCATCCACACAGAAATAAAGCGGTAGAATGATCGCGGCGAATAAGTAGCCTTGCGCGGCTAACGCAAAGAGTAACCAGCCAATCAAAAAGCCCAAGGGGATCGAACCAACGTCTCCCATGAACAGCTTGGCCGGGGACCAGTTCCATAACAAAAAGCCCAGGCTAGCCCCGGCCATGGTCACCCCTAATAACGCGCCATCGGACCAGCCGAGCCCAAGGGTGGGGCTGATGAGTACCACCAGGGTTAAGCCCAAACCGATGGCCGCGGTTTCTGAGCCCGCAAGCCCATCGATACCATCCATGAAATTATACAGATTCATAAACCACAGCCAGGCCACACCAATCAGCAAGCGATCCAACCAAAATGGCAGCCAGCCTTGGGTAATCGGGCCGAACGGGGTCAGGGCAAACAGCCCCATGAAAACCGCGATGATCTGAACGCCAAACCGATACCGCGCGCCGATGGTGCGCAGATCATCCAGCCAGGATACCCAAGCTAGAAGGGCAGCAGCGCCTAGGAGCCAGAAGGTTTCAAACGGCAGGCCACCAAAGCTGAGGATGCTGGTCCAGCAGGGGAATAAGACCAACAGGATGCCCCAGCCACCGCCCCGGGGGGTGGGTTGCTCATGGCTTGAGCGCTCATTGGGGTGGTCAAGGATAGCCTGCCGGCGCAGCTGCTTGAGCACTTGGCTAGTGACCAGCCAGCCAGCCACCACCGTGAGCACCAGCAGCCCCAGCGCCACCAAGGCGACATCTTCCACCGTGTTAAGATTAAGCGGCCAATCAGCCATCAAAACTTATTCCCAGTCCCTAATATCTCGGCCCCAATATCTCGCCCCCAACATTTTGGCTCCAAGTTTCAACCCTCAATACCGAACGCCAGGCATTAAGGATGCCGCTTTAGGCGATCATTTTCTAGAGCCCAGGTGAATGCTTGACCATAAAGCGCGATCACCCGGTCCGTCACCGCTGTTTCGGTAAAGCGGGTTTCAAAATGAGCGCGGCTCGCTTGTGCCATGGCGGCTAGATCATCCGGTGATTTCTGGGCCAGGTTGATAATGGCGGTGGCCAGGGCATCACTGTCATGGGCGGGGATGATAAGGCCGCTTGTGCCATCAATCACGATTTCCCGGCAGCCCGGTACATCCGTGGTGATGATCGGGCGGCCACAGGCGGCGGCCTCAATCAGGCTGCGGGGTAAGCCTTCGCCCCCGCGTGATGGCAGCATGGCGATGTCATGGTGCTGCCAGACCGCTTGAATATCATCACGCCGGCCAAGCCAGGTGACGCCGTCCTGCTGGTCATAATGGCGGAGTTTTTCTTCGGTCACCGCTTGCGGGTTAAGGGGGTCTGGGGCGCCGACCAGGGACAGGCTCACCTCGGCCCCTTGTGCCCGTGCTTTGGCGACGGCATCCACCGCCACATCAATGCCTTTTGACCACAGCATGCGTGCCACGAGGGCTATTTTTAAGGGGCCGCTGCGTTTTGATGGCTGGCCTTGTTCCGCTGGTTGCTGCTGATCGAGTGCGGGGCTTTGCGACGGCAATGGCATGGCTGGGAACGCCTGGCCATCAACCCCCGCCCCATCAACAATGGTGATGCGATCGGCTTGGGTGATGCCCAGCGCCATGATCACCTGGCGATCATCCTGGTTTTCAAGCAGTGCAAAGCTTGAACGCCCACCCATGGCGAATTTCAGCACCTGGGTTAACACAGCCCGGATGGTTTTGAGCCGTGGGTTTTGGCTGGTGAACACATAGCCCAAACCCGTGACAGCGTTCACGGTGACGGGGATCGTGGCCAGTCTCGCAGCAATGCCACCAAGGACTACCGGTTTAAGCGAGATATGGTGCACCAAGTCCGGCTCTAGACGGTTGTAAAGGCTGCGTAATTTGAAGATTAAGGTGAGCGCGCCAAGGGGGTTGAACCGGCCGCGGTTTAGCGATAGCTCAAAGGTATCAGCGCCCAGGGCTTCGATGGCGTTGCGGTGCTGATCAAACCGGGCCGCCACCCCCACACGGTACCCGGCTTCGATGGCGGCTTTGGCCATGGGCATGAAATGCGAGTGGAAGAACCAATCCTCCGTGATCACAAACAACACGGTGCGACCAGACAAGGCAGCGTGGTTTATCGCGCCCGTGGTATTGGTCGCGCCCATGGTGTTGGTCGAGCCCGTAGCGTGGGGGGAGGCGGGGTGTTCAAGCATGGATAAAACTGGCTTTCACCAGGGTCATGTCCGGATAATGCACATGACCCTAGCCTTTTGGGGTTATTTCTCGGTGACGGTCTGATCTCATCGCGCTACATAAAGGCCCATGATCTCGACCCGTAAATGGCTATGAAACCATGCGTATTCTGTTTATCCATCAGAACTGTCCTGGGCAATACAAGCATATTGCCCAACGGCTTGCTGCCAATAAAAAGAACCAGGTGGTGTTTATTGGTAAGCGGAACGACCGGAAGATCCAGAACTGCACCCATGTGGTGTATAAGCCGAAGCGCGAGCCATCCAAAGAAACGCATAATTACCTGCGTTTAGCGGAAAATGGCGTGCTGCACGGCCAACAAGTGGCGCGGGCCTGTTTGACCCTAAAAGAGAAGGGGTTC
>JBCCBF010000118.1:0-7812 GCA_039814445.1 Pseudomonadota bacterium | reverse complement strand
CTGCAGTGGTGCGAGTTTTGCTGGTCGGTGCGCAAGCTGTTTGACAAGTGCGGTATCGCTTGCCGCTCCGTTGATTTGGACTCGGTGCAGTATCAGGAAGATGGCTGGGGGATTGGCTTGCCGATCAATTGGCCAAGCGCGGCGCCCGCATTGCCCTGACACCGGGTACCCAGCTACCGATTGATGGGGTACCCCGTGATATCACCGCCACGGGTCAGTTACGCGGCTTGCCCGTGCTGACCGCCACCACCCTGGATGTGCCTGGCGAGGTTGAGCATATCGCCCGGCGGGTCACGGAATTCTGTAAAAAACGAGCGCGCGCTACGATCCTGCCGCTCGCTGAAACCAAGGCGGCCAGTATCTTGACCCGGGTCAAGCGGGTGAGCATCCGTGACACCACCAGCCGATGGGGATCATGCACGGATGATGGCTGCCTATCATTCTCGTGGCGCTTGATCCTAGCCCCGCCGCCGGTGCTTGATTATGTGGTCGCTCATGAGGTGGCCCATTTGCGGTATATGGATCATAGCGATCAGTTCTGGGCTTTGAACGCCCAGCTTACCTTGGCTGATATGGCCGAACAGCGGGCCTGGTTGCGACGCCATGGCCATAGCCTATTTCGCTATGGCTAGCTGATCACCTCGGGTGACAGCGCATAGCTGCCAAGCAAGCCGGTGGGCTGCAAGAAAAGGTCAGCCATGCTTAACTATTTTGTATGTCCTCGAATTACGACCTGATCACCACCCTACGCGATAGCATCAGCCGCCAAGCGGCGGCCTTGCCGAACCCGACAAAAGGCATGTTGTGGATGCTTGCTGGCGGGGTCTGCATGACCGTAGTGATTAGCCTGATCCGTATGGTGTCCGAGGATATTCACGCCCTGCAAGTGGCGTTCTTCCGGAATGTGTTCTCGTTACTTTTCATGGTGCCGTGGATGTTGAGCCTGCCGCGGGAGAATCTACGCACCAAGCGCCCGGTGATGCATGCCTTGCGCTCAATCTTTGGGCTGACCGCCATGTGCACCTGGTTTTATTCGGTGACGATCATGCCCTTGGCAGAGGCGGTGACCTTGAGCTTTACCACGCCGTTATTTGCCACGGTTCTTGCGGCATTCGTCCTGCGAGAGGTGGTCCGGGCACGGCGTTGGACCGCGACGATCATTGGCTTTGTCGGTGTGTTGATCGTGCTTCGCCCTGGGGTTGAGGTGATGCAGCCTTCGGCCTTCATTGTTCTAGCCTCGGCGGTATTTCTGGCGATCACCATGATGTTTGTTCGCAGTCTCGCCAAAACCGAGGCCACCTCGACCATGCTGTTCTACACCATGTTTTGGATGATGCCGTTATCGCTCATCCCCGCCTTGTTTGTGTGGCAAACCCCCAGCGTTGAGAACCTGTTGTGGTTGGCGGCGATTGGGTTGGTGGCCACGGGGGTTCAAGGCTGCTTGGCCCAGGCTTTCCATTACGGTGAGGCGAGTTTTCTCGCGCCTTTCGAATACGCAAAATTGCCCTTAACGGCCCTGGTTGGTTGGGTTGCGTTTGGTGAGACCACCGATGTCTGGACCTGGGTTGGTGCGGGCGTGATCGCGGGGGCCACCATTTATATCGCCCGGCGTGAGGGCCAGTTGGCTAAGCAATCACCACCGATTGCGGCACCATCCGTACCTGAGGCGGCGCCTGAGGCCCCGGTTGATCTAGCTGATCAGGATTCGCAGCAACGATAGGCTTAAACACGCCACGGCGCCGAAGGTCAGGTGCAGGCGCAAGCGTCGATACCATTGGGGAAACCGCCCCAGACGTGTTTGTTTCAAATCCACCAGCAGGCTTAGCAGCATGCCGGCGATCAACAAGGTGACGGTTTGGTCCAAGTCAAGCAGGGTATCGCCCGGGCGGCCTGGGGTGGGGAACACCGATAGCACCACAATAAACCAGGCGATTACCGCTGGTGTGATACCCCAGGCATAGGGTTCCCAACCGGTGGTCGGGGCGTGAAAGTCGCGCTCTAACGCCCAGCCCCAATGCACGGCACCCAAAAAGCTCAAGATAATCGCGGCATAATAAATCTGAGCGCTGGCCATGAAGGCGGCATAGTCCAGCGGCAGCGTCCAGGCGCCTACAGCACCCAAAGCAAAGGGTATAAGCCCACCATAGCCGAGCACCGCCGCGGGCCCCGGTATGGTGATGGCGGATATGGCATCGGGCCTTGCTGGCGCTGATGGTTGTGTCACCAGATCAGGGGCCACACCCACATCGCCAGGCGGGGTTTGGCCGGTGGGTTGGCTGGTGGGTTGGCTGGTGGGTTGGCTGGGGCTTTCGGGCACCGCATCATTGGTCTGGGTTACAGGTTCGGGCATTGGGGGCATCCCGGTGTTGGGGTCAGGCGTGGGTTTACGGGTTCGATCACATGGCGGCTTATTGTTCCGCATCCTTTTGTTTTTCGGCCAAGGCTGCCTCGGCCTGGGCGCGGTGTTCGGGGGTGATATAGATCATCACCAATTGCAGGGTAGCGGCGAGGGTTGCTGCATCGTCGATAAACCCGACCCCGGGGATGAAATCAGCAATCGCATCGGTGGGCACGATGAAGTAGATCAACGCCGCCAGCAATCCCGCCCGCACGCTCAGCGGGGTCGTGGGATCCGTTGCGGCGTAATAGGCCGCGGCCAGGTCTTTGGCAAAGGGGATCTGGGCCAAGTAACGCTGGATTTTTGGCCAGAACTGATCCGCCACGAACCGTTCCTGACCGGTCAGCAGGCTTGCATCCACATATTCATCGCCCTGGCGCACCAGCTCAATAATCTTGATCTTGTTTTGTTTGCTCATCGTGCTGGCGATTATGCGCGAAATAGTCAGGCAATCACAAGCGACAGCGTGATCAGCGGCTTGATGTATAAAGATGTTTCCGGCAGTGATAGAGCTTAAGAACGGTAGTTGCGGCACGGGCTGGTCAGAGAAACACCACCCTATGCGGCTGAAAAAGGAAGACGGGATATGAGTAAAAAGCGGATGGAGAATGTGGAGGAATTCTCCGCCTATTCGATGAATGGCTTCTTCATGTTTGCCATTTGGGCGGCCTTGGTCGCGCTGATGCTTGCAGCTTTTACGGTGCGCCCATTCTTAGGCATCATCTTGGCGGTGATGAATTTCCTGATCATGACCGGTTTCACGGTGATCCAGCCGAATGAAGCCAAGACCGTGGTGTTCTTTGGGGCCTTTAAAGGCTCCTTGCGGGATTCTGGCTTCCGATGGACGTGGCCACTATCGGCCCGCCAGCGCGTATCCTTGCGGTTGATTAATTTTGATAGCCAGCAGCTCAAGGTCAATGATGTGCGCGGCAACCCCGTGGAGATCGGTGCCATTGTGGTGTGGCGCGTGGTCGATAGTGCCAAGGCCGTCTTCAATGTCGATGACTACCACGAATTTGTGCAAACCCAGGCTGAAACAGCCCTGCGCAACGTGGCCGCTGATTATCCCTATGACGCGGAGGATGGGGAGAAATCCTTGCGCGGCAGCAGTGATGATGTGGCCAATGATTTGATGGGCCAGCTGCAAAAACGCTTAGAGGTAGCCGGTATTGTGCTGGAAGAAACCCGGCTGTCCCACCTGGCTTATGCGCCTGAGATTGCGGCCGCTATGCTGCGTCGCCAACAGGCCGAGGCGGTGATCGCCGCGCGCCGGTTTATCGTGGAGAACGCAGTGGGCATGGTTGATGATGTGCTCGATCATTTCAGTAAGGCCGGTACGGTTAATCTGGATGATGACCGCAAAGCGACGTTGATCGGTAATCTGATGGTGGCCTTGGTGTCTGACCGGGATGCGGAACCCGTGATCCGCGTCGGTGGATAACGCCCAGCACCAGGGCAGGCATGGGTTGTTGAACCGGCCCGCGCTCTGCTAGAACCCACCACACAGTTTATCAGCCCCGGCCTGTCTGCCGATGGGGCTGCTCCATTGACAATAGTGACAATAAGGAAAGCCCATCATGGATGTGCAGGGTAAAGCAGCCGTCGTTACCGGCGGTGGGTCAGGTTTAGGCGCAGCAACTGCCCGGTTGCTAGCCGCGAAAGGGGCCAAGGTTGCGGTTCTGGATGTGAACGAAGACGGCGTCGCCGCCGTGGCCAAAGAGATCGGTGGTCTGGGCATCACCTGTGATGTGACCGATGAAGCCGCCATTCGCCAGGCGCTGGATGAGGCAAAAGCCGCCCATGGCGTGGCGCGGATTGTGGTGAATTGTGCTGGCATTGCCACCGGTGAACGGATCGTTGGCCGTGAGGGGCCGTCGGATTTGGACCGGTTTAAAAAGGTGATCGGCATTAACTTGATCGGCAGCTTTGCCATGCTCAACCTGGCCGCCAATGATATGGCCCAGGAGGACCCGGTGAATGATGATGGCGAGCGCGGTGTGGTGATCAACACGGCCTCCGTGGCCGCCTTTGACGGGCAAATCGGGCAAGCGGCCTATAGCGCCTCAAAAGGCGGTGTGGCCGGGCTGACCCTGCCCGCTGCCCGGGAGTTGGCCAAGTTCGGCATTCGTGTGGTGACCCTGGCCCCTGGCTTGTTGGAAACCCCGATGCTCACCAACATGCCGCCCCAAGTGGTTGAAAGCCTGGTGGCGACCACCTTGTTCCCGAAACGTCTGGGTAAGCCTGATGAATATGCCGCCCTAGCCGTCCATGTGTGTGAAAACGCCCTGATTAATGGCGAAACCATTCGCATTGATGGCTCGGTCCGCTTAGCGCCGAAATAAGCCCTCGCCACGCGGCGATCCATGTCGCGTGGTTCGGCAACGCGATGAAAGCGGCATTCAAAGACGTAAAGGCGCGGCCATGGGGTCGCGTCTTTCGTACATCTCGCGCATTATATACTGCATGCACCAGTCGCTTGCCGGTCTTCAAGGTCTCGCCCGCCAATTATATGACGCGGTGAATACCGCCGATATTCCGTTTGCCAATAACGGATCCTATTGCCATGACCGGGCCTATGCTATGGCGCTTAAGGCAGAACAGGCGGGGTTACCCTTTGAGATGGCATATTTCCTGCCGGGCTCCATGGATGGGTTGCAAGTGGATGGCCATGTGCCCTGGACCGCCCATGTGGTGATTGCTACACCCGCGACGACGATCAATGGCGAACCACGGCGCTTGTTTATCGACCCTTCCTTGTTTGATGGCGGCCCGGTGGGTTTACAGCAAATGCAAGATCGCTTAGGCGCCACGCTGGAATGGGAATGCTTTAAATTCGGTGAATTCCAGCCCAAACAACGGCCACCTCATCAGCGGGATGATTGGGAGCCTTACGAATATTTTGGCGCGGGCAACCGGGCACGGCCGACCATGACCAAGGTGCGCAAAAATCTGCGCCAGGCCCAGCGTGAATTGCGCGGCCAAGGTCCCATGCCCGGCGATGTACTGCCCGCTGAGACGGCCAAGCCTAGCGATGGCTCGCTCCAGGTGGTCTGGCACAAGCCAGAGCCAGGGGACAGCACGCCCGCCTCTGTGATCAGCAAGATTTGTCGCGCGGTGCCGTCCTTGTCGTTCTTAGGGCGTGGTCCCTGACCGCAGCCAGCTATCGGGTCGCTCGATTAAAAACACATCGAAATAGCCAAAATCAGCGAGCCAATAGGCGATGACGCCGAACAACACCAAATGCCCCACATAGATCTCGAGCGTATAGCGTCCTAAAAATCGCATCAGCGGCGCGTACCAGGCCCGGCCCGTGTCGGCATAGCGGTGCTTTTGAAAACGGTAGAGGCCTAGCATGATCACGGTGGTGCCCAGCCCTAAGATGGCGGTTTGTGACGCCGTGAACTCGAACACCAGATACTGCCAGCCAGTATACACAGCCACGCAGACAGCGCCGATGATCGTGAGGGCCCAATGATTGTTATGGTCACGGCGGCACAGATGACCAAACAGGGCGAAGAGTAACCCTAACACGCCGTATTCCACGGCAAACCAGCTCGGCAGGGCCAAACAACCCAGCACCACGACCATGGGCAGCAGGTTTTCCGGGGTCAACAAGGCAGGCTTGGTGATGATCGGCAACGCCCAGCGAATGATGATAATGCTGGCGAGGATATTCAACGGGAACAGCGGCTCCATGGTGGCCAGATCAACCAGCACCAAAAGGATCGCCCCCAGCACCAAGCGTTTCGGGATGGCATGGGTCAAGGCAAAGCCAATGAGGAACAGCCAGATCGGTGCGCTGAAGCGTCCCACCAGGCGCCACCAATCGCTATCGGCCATGAAATAATAGCCAATATGGTCGATGATCATGGTGGTGACGGCCAGGGCTTTGAGCCAGTCTAGGCTCGTGAGGTCAGCACCTAAACCTCGAGAAAATAGAGCGTTTTTATGGGGTTGTGCCATGGCTGGCGCCGGTTCTGTCACGGGTTCGTCGACCCCATTTGGTGACTGGTGTGGCGCTTGGTTCATGGTGGCCAGCATAGCCTGTAATGGTGGCAGTGCGAATTATTGCCAAAAACCGTGAAAATGCTGCCCGCGGCGTGTTGCATGCGGGTATGCCCTATGCTAATGACACGCCGCGTTAGGACGGGTGATGCGGCCGCGTTGGGAATTCCAAAAGTTTCAACTTCGCATCATATCGGGATAACGACGTCGCCAGCGTGGCGCTGCATCATCAGCTGATCATCAGTCGATTGTAGTGGCCCTGGTAACTGTATGTCACTTGTTGAGGTGTCCGGGTCCTCGGGCGCATCGACGGTAGCCGATCTTAACCATAGCCGAGGTTCACTGTGGCCACTCGTAGCCCGGGTTTCTCCGATATCTCCAAGCGGTATGCCGCCGCTTTATTTGAATTAGCCGATGAGGCAAAAGCCACCGATGCGGTCGAGGCTGATTTGCGCGCGCTCAAGGACATCTTGGGTGAGAGCGATGATCTGCGTGTCTTGGCCGAAAGCCCCAACATGAGCCGCGACGACCAGGCCAACGCCATGGCCGCGATCATGGATAAGGGCAAGGCTCACGATATCACTAAGAAATTTATTGGCGTCGTTGCCATGAACCGCCGGTTGTTCGCCTTGGCCGCGATCATCGATGCGTTCTTGGCTGATCTGGCCGAGCGCCGGGGTGAGATGACGGCATCCGTCACCTCCGCCGTCAAACTCTCAGACGCACAATTAAAGTTACTCACTGATACGTTGAAGAAGACGTTCGGTGCGAAAGTCTCCATCAACCCAACGGTGGATCCCTCGATCCTCGGTGGTTTGATCGTTCAAGTTGGTTCCAAGCTCGTGGATGATAGCATTCGCGGCAAGTTGCAACGGCTACAGCTAGCCATGAAAGGTGTTGGATAATGGAAATCCGGGCAGCGGAAATCTCCTCCATTCTAAAACAGCAAATCGCCAATTTCGGCGCTGAGGCCGATGTGGCCGAGGTCGGTACCGTGCTTTCCGTCGGTGACGGTGTGGCCCGGGTCCATGGCCTCGACAGCGTTCAGGCCGGTGAAATGGTCGAATTCCCCGGCGGTATCCGCGGAATGGCCTTGAACCTGGAAAGCGACAATGTGGGTGTCGTGATCTTCGGTAATGACCGGGACATTAAAGAAGGCGATCTGGTCAAGCGGACCGGCGCTATTGTGGAAGTCCCGACCGGTAAAGGCTTGCTGGGTCGCGTGGTTGACCCGCTGGGTAACCCGCTCGACGGTAAAGGCCCCATCGAGGGTGCCGAGATGCGCCGGGTTGAGGTGAAAGCCCCTGGTATTATCCCACGGAAATCCGTGCATGAGCCCATGCAGTCAGGCCTTAAGGCGATTGACGCCCTGGTGCCCGTCGGTCGTGGCCAGCGTGAGCTGATCATTG
>JBCCBF010000368.1:0-2491 GCA_039814445.1 Pseudomonadota bacterium | reverse complement strand
GGCCGAGGCCACCACGCGCGACATCAATAAGGCGCAGATCTACGCCTGGAAGAAGGGCATTAAGACGATTTATTACATTCGCTTACGCCAAGAGGCCCTGGAGGGGACTGAAGTGCAAGGCTGTGTGTCCTGCTCCCTGTAAGCTTACGTCGGTTTGTTGAAGAAGGTATAGAAAAATGGATGGATTGAATATCGACCAACTGCGCGTCTCCGTACCACGCGCGATCAATTGGAACCGGCTTGAGGATGATAAAGACCTCGAGGTCTGGAACCGTCTGACCGCCAATTTCTGGCTGCCGGAGAAGGTGCCATTGTCAAACGATGTGCCGTCCTGGGCAACCCTGCGGCCTGATGAGAAGACCTTGACGATCCGTGTGTTCACGGGCCTGACCTTGCTGGACACAATCCAAGGTGTGGTCGGCGCGCCGACCATGATGGCCGATGCGATCACGCCCCATGAAGAAGCGGTCCTGTCGAACATTTCCTTCATGGAAGCCGTCCACGCCCGGTCCTATTCCTCGATCTTCTCCACCCTGTGTTCGACCCGTGAGGTGGATGAGGCGTTCCGTTGGTCCGAGGATAACCCGTTCCTGCAAGCCAAAGCCAAGCTGGTGCTGAACGACTACGCACCCGGTGCTGACCCGCTGAAGCGTAAGATCGCCTCAGTGTTTTTAGAAAGCTTCATGTTCTATTCCGGCTTCTACCTGCCGATGTACTGGTCAAGCCGGGCTAAGCTGACAAACACCGCTGATCTGATCCGTTTGATCATCCGCGATGAGGCCGTCCACGGTTACTATGTGGGCTACAAGTTCCAGCGTGGTTTGGAGCAGAAGAGCGATGTCGAAAAGCAGATGCTCAAGGATTACGCCTTCAGCCTGATGTTCGAGCTTTATGAGATCGAAGCCAAATATACCGAGCAGCTTTATGATCAGCTTGGCCTGACCGAGGATGTGAAAGCCTTCTTGCACTACAACGCCAATAAGGCCCTGCAAAACCTCGGCTATGAAGCCTTGTTCCCCGATGAGGCCTGTAAGGTTAACCCAGCGGTCTTGGCCGCCCTGTCACCAGACAGTGAGAATCACGACTTCTTCTCTGGCTCTGGCTCTTCCTATGTCATCGGCACCGCCGTGGCGACCGAGGATGATGATTGGGATTTCTAATCAGCGGTTACCGTAAGACATGTGATAAAGGCCCGTTTCAACGGGCCTTTATTGTTTTGCGGGCTGGCATTCATCACGCAGGATATCGGCGACCGCATCCAGTTGCGGGGCAAGGGGGCTGGTCTTGCGCCAGATCATGCCGATGGTGCGGGAGGGCTGGGGTTCAGGGAAATGTGCTACCGCCACATCCGCCCCATTGGTCTCAGCCGCGACTGCCATTTCTGGGATTAAGGTGACGCCAAAACCCGCCCCGACCATTTGCACCAAGGTTGCGAGCGAACTGGCGTCTAGCAACTCCCGCGGCATCCCCGATTGCATATTGCAAAAGGATAAGGCTTGGTCACGGAAGCAATGGCCTTCCTCCAGCAACAAGAGGCGCATTTCCCGTAAATTATCGCGGCTGGGTACTGGGCTGGACGCTTCCTTTGCTGACCGCACCAATACGAAATGCTCATCAAACAGGGCGGTCTCGGTAAGCGATGGCTCTGATATCGGTAAGGCGGCGATCGCTAAATCCAGCCGGCCTTGGGTCAGCTCGCGGATCAGTTGCGGGGTTTGGGTCTCGCGCACATGGATGTCCAATTCCTTGTACGTGTCGGTAAGGCAATTGATCACCTTGGGCAGCAAATAGGGCGCAATAGTAGGGATCACCCCAATCCGCAGCCGCCCTACCAGCTGGTCATGGGTGGCGCGGGCGAGGTTTTGCAACTCATCCACCGAGCGCAGCACATCGCGCGCCCGCTGGGCGGTCTCCTCACCAAAATTAGTCAGGCGAATTTGTCGTGCGCCGCGCTCGATCAAGCTGACCCCGAGGGTTTCTTCCAACTCTTTGATCTGCATTGACAGAGCGGGTTGGGAAATAGCGCAAGCCGCGGCGGCTTGGCCGAAGTGCTGATAGCGGGCCAGCATTTCAAAATAATGTAGCTGTTTGAGCGTGATAGCATTCATAAGAATAACTTATCGCAATAATCAAAAAATACAAATTTAACTTATCAATTCAACCTGTTATTAGAACCGTTCTAGTTATAGCTTCGCGCGCAAAAATCAGATCCAGTGGAGGATATTCTTAATGGACGGCGATAACGTAAAAATCACCGGTGGCTGCCCCGTTGCCCATGGTGGCAATACCTCAATCGGTGCCCCGGTGACCAAATGGTGGCCCAAGGCTCTTAACCTCGACATCCTGCACCAGCACGGGGCCCGGACGAACCCGATGGACCGGGATTTCGATTTCCGGAAAGCCGTCGCCAAACTGGACTATGAGGCGGTCAAGGCTGACGTCCACGCGCTGATGACCGAGAAGCAAGATTGGTGGCCGGCCGATTGGGGCC
>JBCCBF010000374.1:0-2448 GCA_039814445.1 Pseudomonadota bacterium | reverse complement strand
TGCTCGTGGTCTATGGCTACCTTGCTGAAATTGCCCTCGTTCATGGCCTGTCGCCCGGCGCGCATAGTGCTGTTGTGAAGATATTGGCCCTGACCCTGGCCAGTATGGTGGTGGTGATGATCTTGCAAAACCGCCAGGCGGTGGAGGATTGGATCCGCAGTTGGGTGGTGCCCCAGGCGCCAGACCGTGATCCCAATCAACAGGAGCTGCCCGGGCTTGAGCAAACCGCCCCAACCGACGCCGAGGCGCAGGATGTCAATCAAGAAACGATCGGTGCAGAGGCAGGCGCGAGCGATACAGGCAGTACCGAGGAGGCGTCATCGGCCCCTCCCAGTACGCCTGCCAACACGCCGGTACAACCGGCTGTAACGTCATCAGAAAGATCATCAGAGAGTTTGCGTCTACGTGGCGCGAAGCTGTTGGTCAGCTGGTTTGCTGATCTTTGGCACGTGTTGGCTATTATTTATATCGCCGCCATTTACCTCGTTTGGGCCTTGCAGGTTCCAGGCGGCTTTGCCCTCATGGCATCGGGTACGGTGCAAACGATTGTGTTAATTGCCATCGGCTTTTTGCTGATGCGGGTGACGGCAAAGATGATCACGAAGGCTTTTGCCATTCCCGATGATATTGCCGAGCGGATGCCCGGGCTTGAGCGGCGAGCCAACCGTTATCTGCCGGTGATTAAAACAACGGCCAATATTTTGATCTGGGGCAGCGTGTTTATCGGTGTTCTTGATGCTTGGGGCCTTGCGGCCGCCGCCTGGCTCGCCAGCGCCGGTGGTTTGAGCTTGCTGGGTAGTTTGGTTTCCTTGGTGATTATAGCGGCGATTGCCCTGGGTCTGTGGGAATTGGTCGGCGGGGCGATTGAACGTAAATTGACGGGGCTGGAGGCCAGTACCACGGATCTCGAACGGGTTGCGCGGTTGCGCACTTTGCTGCCGCTCGTGAAAACCATCTTCACCGTGGTGTTAATCGTTATTGTCACCTTGATCGTGCTGGCCGAGATCGGCGTGAATATTGGCCCGCTTTTGGCCGGTGCCGGGATCATTGGTGTTGCGGTGGGTTTTGGCTCCCAAAAGCTTGTGCAAGACATCATCACGGGCCTGTTTATCCTCATCGAAGACCAGGTTTCAGTGGGCGATGTGGTGGATACCGGTAGCCATTCAGGCGTGGTCGAGGCGATCAATTTGCGCACCATCCGTCTACGGGATTTGAGCGGTACCGTTCATATCGTGCCCTTCTCTGATGTCTCATCGATCAAAAACCTGACAAAAGATTTCGCCTTTGCCGTGATGGATGTGGGCGTCGCTTATCGTGAGGATGTTGACGAGGTCATCGTGTTGCTCGAACGCTGTGGGGCGGAGTTGCAACAGGATGAGGAGCACGGCCCGAATATTCTGGAGCCGATCACGATCTTTGGGGTCAATGAATTTGCCGATAGTGCCGTGATCATCCGCTGCCGCTTGAAAACTAAGCCCATGATGCAATGGGGCGTGAAGCGAGCCTTCAATCGCATTATGAAGCGAATGTTCGATGAGCATGGTATCGAGATTCCATTCCCGCATCAGACGATCTATTTCGGCGAGCTAAAAGATGGGTCGGCACCGCCTGCCTATGTGGTGCGAGCCAAGGGTCGCCCAGCCGATGGCGCCGGGGATTCCATTGAAATGGTGACCGAGGATGAGAAGCAAGCCGCCCTGGCTAATCTTTCTAACCGACCGGTGGATGGAGATGAGGTTTGATCAAAGCATGGGGCGCTTAATGGTAAGCATTAGGCAGTTTGTAATACCCCAAGCCCATCATGAGCATAGCGGTTTTCACCATGCTGCTTTCATGCGACCTCACTACATTAAGTTTTAGTAGTTTAGCATCTGATACCTGGGCTTACCCTTTGCCACAAAACCGCCGTTCCCGTTTTCTTGATCTCTCAGGCCTAACCCGTGGCTTGACCACCGAGGATCTATCAACGCCCCCGCCTGATGATTTCGCCCCTGTGGCCGAACGATTGCGTGAGTTGATCCCCGCTTTACAGGATTTGACTGAGACAAAACCCGGCACGGCACCGAATAATCTGCTGGAAGGTAGCCTCTGGCGGTTACAGCAGCGGCGCTATAGCCCCAAGATGGTCAGCGCTTTAACAGCAATGACCGATCTGGCGGACGCCATCGAGCGGGTGGATGGCATGCGCTATAATGACCCCGACGCTGAAACAGCTGCTTATGATCGATTGCGGGCTCAGATTACCCGAGACCGGCGCGTGATACGGCGCGGTATTGAAGCCGCTAGCTCTTATCATTTCCTCTTGTTAGATGATGCCCCGACCAGCCATTCAATCGCCGCGAAACATGGCAAGCTCACCCGGGCTATGGACCGCGTGATGAACGAGCGGTTTAATTTCAAAGTGTTAAAAGACTGGCTTGATCGGGGTGAATTGCCGGATCGCCAGGC
>JBCCBF010000057.1:0-11130 GCA_039814445.1 Pseudomonadota bacterium | reverse complement strand
CACCCGCAACCCGTTATTCACCGATCGCCGGGTACGCCAGGCCCTGGATTTGGCGTTTGATTTCGAGTGGCTGAACAAGGCCGTGTTCCGCGGTGCCTATAAGCGAATTGAGAGCTATTTCCCCAACGCCGAGCTGGCCGCAAGCGGGCTGCCCAGTCCTGCTGAACGGGCGCTCCTAGAACCCTTCCGGGACAACTTACCCGCCACCGTCTTTGGCCCGGCTTACGAAGCGCCCAAGACCAATGCGTCCGGCATGGCCGGACGGCGTGGCAATCTGCGCCAAGCGCTCAACCTGCTGCGCCAGGCGGGTTGGCGGCTTGATAATGGACGGTTGGTGGATGGCAAGACAGGCGCACCCTTTCAGTTCGAAATCCTGATCCAGACCGGCCAAGAGGAGGGCGTGGTGCTGGAATGGGTCCGTACCCTAGAGCGGCTGGGCATCACCGCCCGCATCCGCAGTGTCGACGGCACCCAGTTCCGCCAGCGACTCAACAGCTTTGATTATGATGTGGTCAATTACCGCTGGATCAACACCCTGTCCCCCGGGGTCGAACAACGGCTCTATTGGAGCAGTGAGAACGCGGATGTCGAGGGCACGCGCAATTACGCCGGGATTCGCTCGGACGCCGTCGACGCGCTGGTCAATGGCATTGCTGATGCCCAAAGCCGAGACAGCCTCATCGCCCATGCCCGTGCCCTGGACCGGGTGTTGACCCATGGCCATTACGCCGTACTGCTCTACCATCTGGGCCACGACCTGGTCGCCTATTGGCCACCGGTTGATCGCCCAGATGTCACACCCCTTTACGGCATGGTGATTGAAGCCTGGTGGTCCGAGGAAATGGTTCAAGGCCAATAGATTACGAACCTATCGGGTTCAAACCCAATACGGTTCAGGGCCAAATTGGTCGACCAGATAATCCACCATCACCCGCACCTTGGGCGGCATCAACCGACCCGGTGGCATGACGGCCCATAGTGCGGTATCGCTCGCCAACGGGAAGTCTGCCAACACTTGCACCAAGCGCCCCTGGCGCAGGCTTTGATAGGCGTTCCAGCGCGACTTGATAGTAATGCCCAAATCTGCTTCCGCCGCCAGCCGCGCGCCCTCGCCATCATTAATGCGGAAATGATCAGCCACCTTGATTGTGGTTCCATCAGTAAAGGACCAGCGTTGCTTATCATCATTGATGATACAGCGATGGCGGATCAGATCACTGGGCGTCTGGGGCGTCCCCGCCGCCGCCAAATAACTTGGTGAGGCCACCAAGATCCGTTCGTCATCAGCCAGTTTGCGTGCCACCAGGGTGCTATCGACCAAGGCCGCATTACGAATGGCAAGGTCATAGGCACCCGCAATTAAATCCTGCATGTCGTCGGACAGCTGTAGATCCAGGCTGATGTCTGGATAGCGCGCCGCGAAACTGCCCAAAAGGGGCAACACATGCATCCGACCGAACGACCCAGACATAGTCATCCGCAATCGCCCGCTTGGGTCACGCTCAGCCCCCGCCACGGTGGACACACCGTCATCCAGCAATTCTAGCGCGTTTTGGGCATAGGGCAGAAAGGCCGCCCCATCACTGGTCAGGGACACAGCCCGGGTGGTGCGGTTGAACAGGCGCACACCCAAGGACGCTTCTAAGGCACTGAGCCGGGCGCTAGCCGTGGCTGGGGACAGACCCAAATCACGGGCGGCCTGGCCGATAGCGTCCCGCTGGGCGATGCGTTGGAACAACCGTAAGCTGGCGATATCCATTATCAAAAATTTCCAAACAGAGATGGCGGAATATAGGCATTATCAAATTTAGCATGACGCGCCATCTAATCGCTAATCAAAGGCCTTAGATCGGCAACACTCACCGCCATCACCACAACCATCATCACGGTCAAAATAAGAGGGCAAAGTCATGCAGATGCGCGCACAAATTATCGAAGATTTCGGCGGGGTTGATCAATTCAAGCTGGTCGATCACCCCAAGCCAGCAGCTGGCCCAGGCCAAGTCCTAATCAAACAACAAGCCAGTAGCGTGAACCCGGTGGATTACAAAATCCGCGGCGGCGGGCGTGAGATTGCACCGGACTTCCCAGCCATTCTGGGGGCCGACATCTCTGGCATGGTGGAGAGCGTTGGGGAGGATGTGACCGGATTCAAACCCGGTGACGCGGTCTATGGCGCAGCAGCCGGCGTGAAAGGTCAGGGTGGTGCCTATGCCGAGTATGTGGTGGCCGAAGCGCGGCTACTGGCCCACCGCCCGAAAAACCTCAGCCCCCTGGAAGCAGCCGCCCTACCGCTGGTCACCATCACCGCCTGGGAAGGATTAGAACGTGCGGGCGTTAAGGCTGGCTCTACAGTTCTCGTGCGCGGTGGTATTGGCGGTGTTGGCCATATCGTGATCCAACTGGCCAAAGCTTGGGGGGCCACCGTCACCGCCACCGCCTCAAATCAAGCCAAGGCCAACAAGGCTCGCCAACTTGGGGCCGATCACATCATTAATTACCGGGAACAGGATTGGAACGCTGCAGTCGCCGAGATCACCCAAGGGGTAGGTTTTGACGTAGTCTATGACGCCACGGGCGGCGATGACCTTACCCCAGCCTTTACTGCCACGCGGCTGAACGGCCAGACCGTCGCCATTGTGGGCCTGTTCAAACAGGATTTGAGCGAGTTACACGCCCGCGGCTTGAGCCTGCATCTGGTCTTCATGCTGCTGCCGATGCTGGCTGGTATTGGCGACACCGACCATCAAGCCATCCTCAACGGGGCCACAACGCTGGTTGAAGCCGGACAGCTGAAACCACTGATTGACCCCAGCAACTTTACGCTCGACACCCTGGCCGACGCCCATCGCCACGCCGAGGACGGACGCCCGAACGGCAAGGTGGTGATCAGCATTGCCGAGTAAAGGTCATTTAAGTACGTAACATCTTTGCGCGTAACGGGCCGCCCCTAACTGGGGATCAGGGTTTTCAACGGTGCCGCCGGCCGGGGGCCAATATGGCTGATCACTTCACCGGCAGCGATAACGCCCAACTTGGCGCATTCAGCGATCGATTTACCGGTGCTTAAGCCAAACAGATACCCAGCCGCGAATTGATCACCGGCACCAGTGGTGTCGATGACTTGGTCGACTTTCTCGGCTGGCATCCGCACGGTTTCGCCATGATGCATGGCCACACACCCGGCCGCGGACCGGGTGATCACGGCGGTATCCACATCATGGCGTGCCAAATCCAAGGCTTCAGCCAGGGTGTTGACCTTATAGAGCGAGGTAATCTCGGCCTCATTGGCAAACAGCAAATCCACCGAATGGGGCAGGAAGTTGCGGATATCATCCCGGTAACGATCGGCCAAAAACGGATCGGACATGGAAAACGCCACCACGGTGCCGGCCGTCCGGGCCACATCCGCCGCCTCAATCATCGCCGCGCGTGGTTGCTCGCTATCCCATAGATAGCCTTCCAAGAATAAATACTCGGCCTCTTGGATCAGTTTATGGTCAATATCGGTCTTATTCAGCTCGGTAGACGCGCCCAGATAGGTGTTCATGGACCGCTCAGCATCCGGGGTGACAAGGATAATCGAGACGGAGGTGTCATCACCATCTTGGGCCGGGGCAATCGGCGTGAACACGCCCTCAGCTTGCATGTCCTTGCCGAAAAACCGGCCGGGCTCGTCATCGCGCACCCGGCCGATAAACCCAGCGCTACCACCAAATGACGCGATACCGGCCATGGAGTTGGCGACCGACCCGCCCGAGGCCATGGTCGAGGGCGGTATGGCGTTATAAATCGCCCGTGACCGCGCCTGATCCACCAAGGTCATGGTGCCCTTATGGATCTCATGCTTGGTCAGAAACGCGGGCTCGACTTCGGCAATAATGTCGACGACGGCATTGCCGATGCCGACTACTTTTGGTTGGGCGTTGGTCATGGGATTGGCTCGTGATTAGGTGATGGTGCGTCACGTCGACGGAGTAACCAGAAGATCAGCCACTATGTGCCTGTAGCCATTGCTCTATGTCAAATACCGATACGCTGGGCTTATGGTCAGCGCTATGTTAGGCAAGCATTCATTATGATAGCTGACTTTATCAATGCCTTTGATGACCTAAAAATACCATCCGTCCGCTGGTCGATTCTGGCCTGTGTGTTGATGAGTGTTGTGGTCATTATCGCCCTGCCCTGGACCGCCTGGGCGGTATTGGCCAGCATGCAATTGATCAGCTGGGGCTGGCTTGATGGTGTGCTGGACGTGACTGGGGCGATTATCACCACCATCCTGGCGATCCTGTTGTTTCCGATTATCATGACCGCACTGACCGGGTTGATCGCCGAATACCTGCTGACCCCGATGGAGCAGCGACGCCACCCCGACCTGCCACCGCCCCACGACTTGCCCTTTATGCGCAGCGTGATGAACGCCCTGGGTTTTCTGGTCACCGCCTTGTTGTTGACCCTGGCGGTATTGATTGGCGGGTTCTTTCTCGTGGGCCTCAACGTGCTGCTGGCCTGGATGGTAAACGCCTATCTGTTGTCACGTGAATTTATCGAGATGGTGGCCCTGCGCCGGGTGTCACCGGCCGCGATCAAAGCCTGGCGCCGTCAGAACCGCACCGCGGTCATGCTGCGCGGGCTTATTCTAGCGGGGTTATTTGTGATCCCGGTGCTCAATTTGATCGCGCCAATCCTGGCCGCGATGATGACCAGCCATTGGCTGGCGCGCACGGATATTTACGCCAGCGCTGGGCCGAATCGCCTGGTGGAATAAGCATAATCCAGCCTCTTCTAACGGGTATTTTTCACCGGCTATCACTTCGTGAAGCACTGGATATCAACCACTTAGATGATGGTGCCATGTACAATAACCGCTGAGACCGGCATGGTTTTTCCACCATCTTCGCCGTTAAGAGCCAGCCCATGCCACGCCTTCGCCCCCATGCTACCCCCCTCATCCTCATGCTGCTGTTGGTGGCTTTGCCCGGTTGCGGGCTTTTAGGCGCCGCGGCTGGCACCGCCGTCTCCGTGGTAAAGGGCGCGGTTGGTTCCGTGGTGGAAGCCCCCGCCGAGGACACAGAGGACCAGCCCGTCACCGTGGCCAACACACCGCAAGCCTCGGGTTAACCACCCGCGGCTGGGGTTTTGTCCGGGTATGGACAGAGGTCAATAACCTGGCAGTTCGGGCAATCGGGCTTCCGAGCCTTGCACGTATAGCGACCATGCAAGATCAGCCAGTTATGAGCGTGCCGCTTCCATTGCGCGGGCACCTTGCGCACCAATTTACGCTCCACATCATCAACGGTTTTACCCTTGGCCATGCGGGTGCGATTGCCCACCCGAAAGATATGGGTGTCGACCGCTATCGTGGGCTTCTCAAAGGCAATGTTCAGGACCACATTGGCGGTCTTGCGCCCCACGCCGGGCAGTTTTTCCAAGGCTTTACGGGTTTGTGGCACCGCCCCACCATGCTGGTCGATCAACATCTCTGACAGCTTGATAACGTTCTTGGCCTTGCCGTTGAACAAACCGATGGTTTTGATTTTATCGCGCACCACGGCCTCGCCGAGGGCCACCATGTCGTAAGGATTATCCGCGAGGGGAAACAGGTTGCGGGTGGCTTTGTTCACCCCAGCATCGGTCGCCTGGGCCGACAGCACCACCGCCACGAGCAAGGTATAGGGGTTGCTGTATTCCAAATCCGATACGGGCGATGGGTTCAGCGCGGCCATCCGCCGGAAAAATTCGTCGATCTGCTCGGGTTTCATGTAAAAAAAGAACTATATCGTGAAGCATTCAGGCGTCGTAAAGCCTGCGGGTGAGATGATATAGGGTCGCGGCCCCTAGCGCGGCAAGCTGACACTTCCGGTTTCCGATGCTTCAAGTCATATTATCCCCATGAATGTTGATCACCACCACAACACCCAATCGGCCACCCACGGCGAAAATCCGGGGCAAGCACCCCAGGATCCGGTCTATTTCGACGCGATATTGCGGCCGAACCGCAGCCTGTCGCCCGAAGGGTTCCGGGTGTTGATGATCGTGTTCAGCGTGCTGCTGTTAGGGGTGGGCGCCTGGTTTTATTCCCTGGGTGCGTGGCCCGTTTTGGGCTTTCTCGGGCTGGAGGTCGCCTTTGTCTATTGGTGCTTTAAGCAGAATTATAAATCTGGCCGCACCTATGAAACCGTCCATTTGACCGATCAGCAATTGACCGTCGATCGCCGCAACCATTGGGGTGAGCACAAGCAGTGGGTTTTCCAGCCCTATTGGCTGAATGTGGATTTGAAAGAACCGGTGGAGCATGACAGCCAAATTCGCCTGCGCAGTCATGGCCGCTCGATTACCATTGGCAGCTTTTTAGCCCCCGAAGAACGCGCTGATTTTGCCGCGGCCCTTCGGCGCGCCCTGCGCGAAGCACAGGCCCCCAGCTTTCACCACGCTGGCGAATAATCCGTTAATCCCGCGTAATCTCACATCCCACCGCAACTATCGGGTGGCATCACGGTAAACCGAGCCGCTATGGTGGCCACCATGATGACCAGCAGCCCACACGCCCTATCTGATAACCATTCGCCAACCATTGATGCGTCCGGCCATAGGTCGATAGACACGCCCATCGCCGATGGCATCGCGGACACGATCGACTATTTGGCCTATCATTGGCAGGAACAACCCAGTCTTGAGCATCTGGCCGCGCGGGCCGGGTGGAGCCTCAGCCATTTTCAGCGCGCCTTTGCCGAACATGTGGGGGTCAGCCCCAAACGGATGCTGCAATTCCTTACCATCGCCCATGCCCGGGATCGCCTGAAACAGGGCGCAAGCTTACTGGAAACAGCATTTGATAGTGGGCTATCAGGGCCGGGACGCTTGCATGATTTGTTTGTCTCGGTTGAGGCCATGACCCCCGGTGAATACAAAGCCCAAGGGGCCGATATCCACATTACCTATGGCTGGGGTCAATCGGTGTTTGGCCCTGTTTTATTGGGCGTCACCGGGCGCGGTATTTGTTGGTTAGCCTTTGCCAAGATCGATGACAGCGCCGCCGCTGAGGCTGAATTTCACGCCGAATGGGCGTTGAGCCAGCGCATTCGTGATGATCAAGCGGTCCAACCGATCTTAGACCACGCGCTGCATTGTTGGCGCGGCAAGGCCACCGCCCCGGGCGCTGCCAGCAAAGCCCGGCTTTTGCTGCGCGGGACCAATTTCCAGCTGAAGGTCTGGCATGCCTTGTTACGCATTCCGCCGGGTGAGCTGCGCAGCTATGGCCAGATCGCCCAAGCAATCGGCGCCCCAAAAGCCACCCGCGCGGTGGGCACGGCCTGTGGGGCGAATTTGATCAGTGCGCTTATCCCCTGCCATCGGGCTATCACCTCCACGGGCATGATCCATGCCTATCGGTGGGGTATTGGCCGCAAACGTGTGTTGATCGCTTGTGAGCTAGCGGGCCATCAGCCAGCACCATAGCGTCATAATCCGCACGCTAACCCAGATGTGCACTGGGTTGTATGGGGGCATAGCGGGATAAGACTGGACTTAAACCAACCGGTCAGCAAAGGTGATGGGGCCTGAATTTACCGCGCAAAAAACTGGCTTTGATCCATGGCTCACGCCCCCATTCGGTTCGACCAAACCCCCGGTCACGATACCCTCACCATTGAAATCACCGACGGTTTGAAAATGGTGGTGCCCAATGATATCCGCCAGATCACACCCTATGTGTTGCTTGAACAAGAAGACTGGTTTGAGGATGAAATTCACTTCATCCGCAAGCTGGCACAGCCAGGCATGGCCATGGTGGATATTGGGGCCAATTTCGGTATCTATTCCCTCGCCATGGCTCAGGCAATCCGCCAGATCGCTGCGGCTGACACACCAGAAGACCACGGAAAATTCTGGGCCATCGAACCCGCCAGTACCACGGCTGATCACCTGCGGCTCAGTGTCAAAGCCAATGATTTCAAGAATATTGCCGTGTTGCAAATGGCCCTGTCGGATAGTGAGGGTGATGGGTACCTGACGATCCAAGGCTCCTCTGAATTAAACGCCCTAGCCGATGGACCAGGCGATGACACAGAACAGGTACAGCTTTCGACCATCGATACCCTGATGGCGGATAATTTCGGTGATACCGCCATCGACTTC
Organism: Pseudomonadota bacterium; assembly: GCA_039814445.1. Lineage (GTDB taxonomy): Bacteria > Pseudomonadota > Alphaproteobacteria > TMED2 > TMED2 > TMED2. Next base: position 2,991 of record JBCCBF010000057.1, on the reverse strand, counting down.
ATGAAGATCGACGCCGAAGGGGCCGAGGCAGACATCCTGCGCGGCGGGGCAAAATTTTTCGCCGACCAATCACCACTGGTGATGTTTGAGCTGAGCCACGGTGATGGTTTGAACACAGACCTCGTCCAACAGTTTTCCGCCATGGGCTATAATAGCTATCGGCTGATCCCAGGCCTGGACATCCTGGTACCGTTCGATGTGAACGCAAAACCCTGCGGCTTCTTGCTCAACCTTTTCGCGTGCAAGGAAGACTGTGCCCATCGTTTGATGGATCGGGGTTTGATGCTGCACCCGACCCATGACATGGCCCCTGTTACCCCCGCCAGCTGGGATGATTTCCTAGCGCTTCAGCCTTGGGTCGCGGCCAGCAACGGCCAGACCGGTTGGGTCCATTGGGCCCAGGGCGACTTGCGGGCCGGTGAGCAAATGCTGCGTGATGCGTTATGCCATTGGGCGGCCGCCCACAAACCCGCGGCCGAGGCCGATAAGCGCAGTCCCCATGAGGATGCGAGCCACCGATACGCACAGTTAACCGCCGCCCTGCGCCGGATTGAGAGCCACCCAGCCGTGCATGACCAGAACGCGCCCGGTCGGATCCCTTACGTGTTAACCGCCGCCCGCATTCTTGGTGATATGGGCGAGCGGAAAAAACGGCTGGAGCACTTACAAATCACCGTGGCGGGGTTAGCGGGCAGCCAAATTCAGCTACCAGCACCATTTCTTGCCCCTAGTTCGCGGTTTGATTGGCTGATCAATAATTTCAACATGGGCGCATGGTTAGGGGCGAGCTTGCGGGAAGCGTCCAATGATTTACGCAGTTATTCATCCTGCTACACATCGTTCGAAAGCACGTTAGAAATACTGGGTCCTTTATTAAAAAGCCCCTATCCGCGCCCGGAAAACGCCCGCCGTTATCTGTTATCCATTCTGGGCAACGCCATCCCTGTAGAGGGTGATTTACCGTCGCAATTCAGCATTTTAGCGACCCGCCAAGACAGCCACAGAAACGCTGATCTGTGGCAGCCGCATTTGCCCGAAAGCATGCGCGCGTAACAGCAAGAGCCTGTGTCGGCTAATCGGTTAGGCCCAGCACATCGGCCATGGTGTGAAGGCCAGGGTCCTGACCCATAAGCCATTGGGCGGCCCGGACCGCGCCACGGGCGAACACCGCACGGTTGGTACAGCGATGGGTGATCTCAATACGCTCACCAGCCATAGCAAACACAACCGTGTGCTCACCCACCACATCACCGCCGCGTAAGGTGGCAAAACCAATCTCACCCACCGGGCGAACGCCGGTTTGACCCTCGCGGGACAGGCGCTGCACATCACTTAGCATCACATCACGGCCCTGAGCGGCCGCCCGGCCAAGGGCTAGGGCGGTGCCGCTGGGCGCGTCTACCTTACCCCCATGATGCATTTCCACAATGTCAATATCGGCCTGATCCGCCGGTAAAGCCCCGGCAACCCGGGCCACGGTATCAAGCAGTAAATTAACGCCCAAGCTGGTGTTGGCGGCCAGAATGATCGGGATGTGCTCGGCCGCCCGTTCCACGGCCATCTCTTGGCTTTTATCCGCCCCCGTGGTGCCAATAACCAGAGGGGTACGGTGATCAACAGCCGCTTGCAGATGGCGGGCGAGGGCATTCGGGTGGGTAAAATCGATAACCACATCACTGGCCTGGACGATCCCTGGCACATCCGCCGATAAAGTCAGGGAGCACCCTGCAAGGCCCAAGGCCGTCTCAGCATCAGAACCCTCATGGTCATGGCCGTCACTAACCCCCAGGCCAGCCAGACGCATCTTTGGTGCTGCCTGTACCGCATCGGCGATTAACCGGCCCATACGGCCGGTGGCCCCCAGGATACCAACACCGACAGGCTCATGAGCATCTTGTGTCATGGAAACTCGCAAAAACCGGATGACCGCCTTATGGGCGGGAACAGCAACCTGTTGTTATGCTATCAGCCCCGTAAAGGGAAGCAAACAAGGCCGGTAAGAAGAGGCAGGACGAAGAAAGCCTTAGTCCTTTAAGTCTTCCCACAGCTCTTTAACTTTCGAGAAGAAGCCATCGGCCTCGGGAGAGTTAGCCCCCGGTTTGCCCGTCTCATCGAATTGTTTGAGCAAATCTTTTTGCTTGGTGCTCAAATTGCGGGGAGTTTCCACGAAACACTCAATCAACATATCGCCGCGAGTTTGCGAGCGCAGGATCGACATGCCTTTGTTTTTAAGCCGGAAGGTTTGCCCGGTTTGGGTACCCGCTGGCACCGTCACCCGCGCCCGTTTGCCATCAATGGTTGGCACTTCGATCTGCCCCCCAAGGGCCGCGGCGGTCATGGCAATCGGCACACGGCAGCCCAGATCGGCCCCCTGACGCATGAAAAACTCATGGGGACGTATGGTCAGGAAAATATAAAGATCACCAGCCGGCGCGCCTCGCAACCCGGCCTCGCCCTCACCGGCCAGACGGATGCGTGTGCCATCTTCAACCCCGGCGGGTATGTTGACGTTTAAGTTCTTTTCTTTCCGTACGCGACCGGAGCCTGAGCACACTCGGCATGGGTTCTTGATGATCTTACCAGCGCCATTACAGGTGGGACACGTACGCTCGATCATAAAGAACCCCTGTTGGGCACGTACACGGCCCACACCGCCACAAGTGGGGCAGGTTTCTGGCTTGCTGTTGCCTTCGGCTCCCGTGCCATCACAGGCCTCACAGACCACGGATGTGGGCACCCGTACCTGTATCTTGTCACCACGAAAGGCCTGTTCCAGATCGATTTCTAAATTGTAGCGCAGATCAGATCCGCGGTTATTGGCCTGGCCACCGCCACCACCGCCGCGTTTGCCGCCCATGAAATCACCGAACATCTCATCAAAAATGTCAGCAAAATTGGCGCCGCCAAAACCAAAATCGCCCGCGCCGCCGCCGCCAGCGCCACCCTCAAAGGCAGCGTGGCCATAACGATCATAGGCAGCCCGGCGATCAT
>JBCCBF010000349.1:0-2817 GCA_039814445.1 Pseudomonadota bacterium | reverse complement strand
TTTAATATAAATTCAAAATTTATACGCAAAAACAAATGCTTATAAGGCGTCGTCAAGAAATTTTTTTTGTAATTATACGGTTTCTTCACTTGTGCAGTTGCACAATCATTGGCACCTTACATCTCGCGTAGGGGGTAAGGGATCTGCGCAACCTTATGCTGTGTGCCGTGTCTGGTGACAGTTTTGCTATCCGAGGGGGATATGCCGATGAAAGCCGCTTTGATCGCGGGAGTTGTTGTTATAGCCATGGCGGCTGGTGGGTTTTTCTTCATGAAAACCTCCGTCACCGCGGCGACACCTGAAACGGTGGAGGCTGAGATTGCCGCGCCCACCGGACCGACCTTTGTCAAACTGCCACGTATGCTGGTGCCGGTATTCCATAACCAGCGCACGGTCCAGTTCATTGAATTGGATTTGATGCTAGAGGTGGCCAATGATGATGTGGCCGAGGAATTCCAAGAGAACATCACACTGGTCCAAGACAAGCTGATTTCCGATCTGCACAGTCGGTTCGATTTCACCGCCGGTGAGCGCGGTGGCCAGGTTGATTCTACCCGGATCAAACGCAAAGTGGCGGCGGCTGTGGCCTCGGTCATTGGCCGTGAGGGGATCGAAGACGTACTGATCCAAAACATTCGTCAGCGGCGAATTTAACGATCACCCTTCACAGGGTAAATCATTAGGGTAAACCATTGAATTTTAGGGGTCGTACGGGTGGCATACTGTACGACCCTTTTTCATGTCGGCTTGATAGCAAGGCTTGGATTTCAACGCTTAAAAGCGTGCTAGCCGCTGATTTGGGCGGCTATTTAACGATCCCCGGTTGCTTTTACCCCCTGTGTCGGGCATGTTCGCGCCGCTGTGGAGCGTTCTGTACCGCTAGTGAGGCCGTGTTTTCGTGCTTTGCTCCTGGTTGATGGGCGGCCCCATAGTGGGTCTGCGATCATCTGATCGCGCATCATTCATAACGATAAGAAGTCGGCACCATTGGCATCCCGCTGGTGACCTTCCCGCCGACAAATCCCGTTGGATAAAAGGATTAAAGATCAATGGTACTCACCCTGATCATTGTGATCGCGTGCGGCGCCATGGCCCTGGGCTACGGCGTTTTTGCCGGCCGTCAGGTGCTGGCCGCGAGCGCGGGTAACGAGAGAATGCAAGAAATCTCTGGCGCTATTCAAGAAGGTGCCGAGGCTTATTTGAACCGCCAATATAAAGCGATCGCTATCGCTGGTGTGCCCGTGGGTATCCTGCTGGGTGCCTTCCTTGGCATTGCTGTTGCTGTGGGCTTTTTCATAGGCGCCATCCTATCGGGTGTGGCCGGTTACATCGGCATGAACGTGTCCGTACGCGCCAATGTACGTACCACGGAAGCCGCGCGTGAAGGCCTCGCAAAAGCCCTCGATATCGCGTTTAAATCTGGTGCCATTACCGGTTTCCTCGTGGTTGGCTTAGGCTTGCTGGGTGTGGCTGTGTATTACGCCATCCTGTTGATGGCTGGTGTGGAAGAGCGTCACATGCTTGAAGCCCTTGTGGCCCTGAGCTTTGGCGCATCCTTGATCTCCATCTTCGCCCGTTTGGGTGGTGGTATCTTCACCAAAGGCGCCGATGTGGGCGCTGACTTGGTCGGTAAGATCGAGGCAGGTATCCCTGAGGATGACCCACGGAACCCAGCTGTTATCGCCGATAATGTGGGTGATAACGTGGGTGATTGTGCGGGTATGGCGGCCGATTTGTTCGAGACCTATGCCGTGACCGTGGTGGCCACCATGTTGTTGGCTGCGATTACCTTCACCAGCGACATCAAAGATTCCATGATGGTCTTTCCTCTGGTCATTGGCGCGGTGTGTATCATCGGCTCGATCGTGGGTACCTTCTTTGTGAAGCTCGGCAGTTCCGAGAACATCATGAATGCGCTGTACAAAGGCTTTTTGGTCAGCGCTGGTGCCTCAGGCATCATGATCATCGTCGCCATCTCGATCATGTTCGGGTTCAACGAAGAGTTCGATAACGGCATCACCGGTTCGAACTTGTTGTTCTGTGCCATTGTCGGTCTTGCTGTGACCGGTCTCCTGGTCTGGATCACCGAGTACTACACCTCGACCGAATACCGTCCGGTGAAATCCGTGGCCGAAGCCTCGGAAACCGGTCATGCCACGAACATTATTCAAGGTATTGCGGTGTCACTTGAAGCGACCGCGCTGCCGGTGATCGTGATCTGTGCGGGTATCATCGCGGCCTATTCAGCCGCTGGCATCTATGGCATCGCCATTGCGGCCACCACCATGTTGGCCCTGGCCGGTATGGTTGTGGCGCTTGATGCCTATGGCCCGGTGACTGATAACGCTGGTGGTATCGCTGATTGCAATCGTCTAAATGCAATAAATGCAATAATATCAAGAAAATTTTGAAATGCAGTCCTAAACCTACTTTCAAATTGACAAAATGAGCCTTCATAGTTCGCGTTACACTGACAAAGTCCACCGGAAACGCTTCCCTGGCTGGAGCATGTAGCATCAACTGACTGAGCTTCGTCCTGAAAGAAAATATGATTGTGTTGGTTTGGTCCTACAAAGCTTCTGACTTAGAAAACCATAGCTTACAACTAGAAAAAGGCAAACTTTGATTGTACTCATGACGTAATGTGTCGGACAATATTACATGTGTATTCAAACTGCCTTTACAGATCCAAGGTTTTATGAACAGAAATATATGCTAAAGCAATAATCGATATGAAAGGTGCATTGTAAACGTCTTACCTTAAGTATATTGACATCAGCACATGAATGAAACACATAATTCTGACCCCATTCAGTA
>JBCCBF010000064.1:0-10460 GCA_039814445.1 Pseudomonadota bacterium | reverse complement strand
CGAGCAGCTCACTCGCAAGAAGGCAGGCGGCTACACTGGTGTCGTCGATTTGTGCGTGCTACGGCGAGTGCCTTGAAGGGATCTCTTCGCCTCCTGCCACCAAGCGCGACCCAGCCCTGGCCGATTGGATTGCGAAGAACGCCAGTTTCCCAAACAGCATGGTGGACCGGATCACCCCGGCCACGACCCAGACCGATATTGATCATGTAAAAAGTCATTTTGGTATCGATGATGCGGCCCCCATTGTGTGTGAGCCGTTCAAACAATGGGTGTTAGAAGATAATTTTTGCCATGGCCGGCCTGATTGGGAAGCCGTGGGCGCCCAAATCGTCCCCGATGTTTATCCCTATGAGCTGACCAAATTGCGGCTGCTCAACGTGGTGCATTCAGCCTTTTGTTATCCGGGTTATCTGGCCGGGTATGATTTCGTCCATGAGGCAATCACCGACGCCGATATTCAAAGCTTCGTGCGGCGTTTGATGGATGAAGAAATCACCCCCACCTTGCCCGATGCCCCCGGCATGGATTTACCGCAGTATAAAAACAAGCTGATCGAACGCTTCGCCAACCCAGCGATTTGTGATGGGCTGCCGCGCATTTGCATGGATGGCAGCCAGAAGATCGGCAACCAAATGCTGCCGATTGTCCGCGAGCGGTTAGAGAGCGGCGGCTCGATCAAAATGCTCTGTTTTTCAATTGCCGCCTTTATCCGATTTTGCCGCGGTACTGATGAGGCTGGTAAACCAATTGAGATCAAAGACCCGCTGGCCAATGAGTTGCGCCGCGCAGCCCAAGCAGGAGGCCGCGATCCCCGGCCGTTTTTGAACCTAACCCATGTGTTCGGCAGTGATTTGCCTGAGAACGAAACATTTGTGACCGGTATTGAGCACGCCCTGGGCGAGATTGAGGATAAAGGCGTGAAAGCTGCGCTTTTATCCCTCTAATCAAGCAACAAAAATCCCCGCCTTTCATCCATATCGCATAGTATATAAACTATAACAAAAAGCGGTTGGGCCGCGTCTCACGGGCCTGACGATACAACAAAAGCGGAAACACACCCCATGCGGCCTAGCGATTTGCCTGACCTTGACGTTGTTGGCACCCGGTTCGAAGCCTTGGTTTTTGATTGTGATGGTGTCTATGCCAAGAACTCGGAAAATCTAGCATTCGAAGTGGTGGCTGACCATGTGAACCGGTTCATCGAACCACGCGGCGCAAACCAGGAATACGACGCAGAACGCATGATGCGGGATTACGCCGGTAAGCATTTCACCCATATCCAAGAGGGTGTGGAAGCCGATACCGGGATCGCCATTCCCGACAGCATGGATGACGAGATCACCCGCGACATCGTCACCAAGTTAAAAACCAACACCCAAACCGACCCGCATCTGCGGCGCTTAATCAGTACGTTTGAAGAAGGCGGGGCCGCCATCGGCATGGCATCATCCAGCGCCCATGCACGCCTCGATGCGGTGATCCATGCAACGGGCACACGGCATATTTTGGACCGGAAACGGCTGGATAATGTGGTCAGTGCCGCCGATGATTGTGACGCGCCCAAGCCCGATCCCGCCAGCTATTTGCTGATTGCCGAAAAGCTGGGGGTAGATCCCGAACGGTGCCTGACGATTGAGGACAGTACCTCGGGCGTGAAGGCAGGCGTGGCGGCCGGTATTATGGTGATTGGCTATCTGGGTGCCGATCATATTGATCCGGCTGAAAAAGAAGCCCACGGTAAAAAACTGTTAGAGGCGGGTGCGACGGTGTTGGTCGATGATATGGGTGAGATCATCAAGATGAAGCCAAAGCTTGAGCAAATGCTCACGGAGAAGCTGGCGCAAAAGCCGCCGACACCGGGCCTAACCAGCCAATCACGGGGTGTTGCTGCGGCACCACCACCACCACCTGCTGCGTAAGGCACATCCCATAGGGCCGGTGATCGAACCGGTGCAAGGCCATGGTTTTTGATCCGTCCACTCTCGATCAACAAGGTTTCAGCGGCGATGGCTGGCAAAGCCAACACGCGGAAACGGCCACCGTGCTGGGCATCACCGATGAGATCCAAAAACTTGCCGATGACGCCCGCCATGCGGGGCCGAAAACACTGGCCACGAACATGGCGGAGATCGCCCGGCTCCATCCAAAATTGGCAGAGAGTTATGACCGGTTTCGGGGCAAATTTGCCGCCGACAGCACCGAGGCTCTGGCCAATATGGACGGGGAAAACCATCCCCTGATGGCGGCCGATGATGCGGTCAAGCTGATTGGTGTGTTAGCCCAGAACATGCTGACCCGGGACGGGGTGCAGCAAGTAAAAAACAATCTGGCGCATTTGCGCACGGCAGTGGTGACGATTGACCACGCTGTCACATCGCCCGATGCACCGCTGCCGATCACGGCAACAAAATTATAGCACGAGCCGCAGCTCGCCGCCCCTCCCTGGGCATTCCCTGGCACGCCGCCATTCCCACCCCTTCTAGGCGATAAGGCCCCATGACTGATCTCTTTGCAGCGCCCGTGATAGAGAGCGTGTGCCCAACGGTTACCCCGATCCGTTATCTCTCACGCTTGACCAAAGCCCTCGGTGGACCCGAGATTTACATCAAGCGGGATGACATGAACGGGCCGGCCAACGAGGATAGCGGCAACAAAACCCGTAAACTGCGTTTCTTGGCGGGCGAAGCCTTGGCCCAGGGGGCGGATAGTTTGGTAACCGAAGGCGGGCTGCAATCCAATCATTGCCGCCAAACCGCCGCGGTGGCGCGCAAGCTGGGCTTAGCCTGTCACATTATCTATGGGGGCTTTCGGCCTCATCAGCTGGATGGTAACAGCCTACTGGTGGCCGCATCCGGGGCACGGTTGCATTTTGCCGGTGAGGCATCACGCATGGAAAAGCGTGACGCCGTGGTTGCCCAGCTAAAATCAGCAGGAGGCGCGCCCTACGATTTCGGGGCGGGCGGTTCCACCAGCACCGGGGCCCTCGGCTATATTTTCTTTGTCCAAGAGCTGATGGCTCAAGAAAAAGCCCTGGGCATCACCTTTGATCATATTTTCCATTGCTCCAGCTCTGGTGGCACCGAAGCGGGTTTGGTGGTGGGTCAACAGATCTTTAAGTGGCCGGGGACCATTCACAGCGTGGTCAATGACCCTATCGCCCATGGCCAACACCACCGGGACTTTGCCGCGTTATTGCGTGACGAGATCATCGCCCGGTTTAACCTCACCATCACACCGGTCAATGAGGTTCACGACTTCGCCCATGAGGGGTATGGCGAGACCACCTTTGAGGATATCGAGGCGATCAAAACCTTCATGGACCATGAAGGCATCTATATCGACCCCGTCTATGGTTGCAAACCGGCACGCCGAATGCTGGATATGGTTCGCGGCCGAGAAATCGCAGCGGATGATAAGGTGCTGATCATCCACACGGGCGGTCACCCGACCATGCAGCATAAACGCTATCGAGCGATCTATGCCGGGCTGAACAGCTGGTAGCAATTACTCTAAAGCACGGGGTGCTGGCTTAGTGATTAAAGTGCCGGGTGCCGGTGAAGACCATGGCAAGGCCAGCCTCATCAGCGGCGGCGATCACCTCATCATCACGCATGGAGCCACCGGGCTGGATGATGGCTTTTGCCCCGGCCTCAGCCGCCGCCAACAACCCGTCAGCAAATGGGAAAAAGGCGTCAGACGCGACCACAGAGCCAATGGCCAGTGATTGTCCCAAACCAGCCTTCTCAGCCGCTTCATTCGCTTTCCACGCCGCAATCCGGGAGCTATCCACCCGGCTCATCTGCCCTGCCCCAATACCAACGGTGGCGCCATCCTTGGCATAGACAATGGCGTTGGATTTCACATGTTTTGCTACCCGGAACGCAAAGATCATATCGGCCAGCTGGTCGGCTGATGGCTGGACTTTTGTGACCACCTTGAGATCGGCTTCTTGCGTGCCGGCCTGGTCACGATCTTGGACGAGAAAGCCACCGGCAATGGTCTTGACCGCCAGGCTGGCAGCGCGTGCATCGGGCATGCACCCAGTCGTCAGCACCCGTAAATTCTTTTTAGCAGCAAAAATCGCCCGGGCTTCATCATCGATTTCCGGAGCGATCACGACTTCTGAGAAGACCTCGATGATTTGCTTTGCCGTGGACGCATCGATTACGCGGTTCGCCGCAATGATGCCGCCAAAGGCACTCACCGGGTCACAGCGCAAGGCATCGGGATAGGCGGTTGCCAGCTGATCAGCCGAGGCAACACCACAGGGATTGGCGTGCTTGATAATGGCGATGGTTGGTTGGTCGAACTCAGCCACCAATTCAAACGCCGCGTTGGTGTCGTTCAAATTATTATATGACAGCTCTTTGCCTTGCAGCTGATCGGCCAAGGCCACGCCGGGCCGATTTGAGCCATCGAGATATAGGGCGGCTGATTGATGGGGGTTCTCGCCATAGCGTAAAATCGCCTGCCGTTTGCCAGCCACACTGATCCGCGGCGGCGTCACCTTTTCCTGATCGCCCAAGAAACCACGACCAGCAAACCAGCCCGAGATCGCCGCGTCATAAGACGCCGTGCGTGCATAGGCCAGCCCGGCCAAACGACGGCGGAGGTTAAAGCTCACCGCCCCATCATGCTGATCAAGCTCGGCGATGAAGGCTTCGTAATCATCGGGATCGGTCAGCACGGCCACATGGGAATGGTTTTTGGCCGCAGCACGGATCATGGCCGGGCCACCAATATCAATGTTTTCCACGCAATCGGCGTCATCGCCACCCTTGGCCACGGTTTCTTCGAATGGGTACAGGTTGGAGATTAATAAATCGATCGGCGCGATGGCATGGCTTTCCATGGCCTTTAAGTGATCCGGGTTATCACGCAAGGCTAACAAACCGCCATGGACAACCGGGTGCAGGGTCTTTAGCCGGCCGCCCATCATCTCGGGAAAGCCTGTGTGTTCAGACACTTCACGCACGGTGAGGCCGGCATCGGTCAACGCCTTATGGGTGCCGCCAGTAGACAAAAGTTCGACCCCAAAATCAGCCAGTTTCTGGGCCAGCGGGACAATATCCCGTTTATCAGACACCGAGACCAAGGCCCGTTTGATAGCAACGAGATCTTTCTTCACGGTCTTCGGGGAAGTATCGGCGGCGGCTGACATGGCAAATCCTGTGGCAAGCGTGAGCCGCGTCATGGGAAGACACGGCATAGATGGCGGTTTTGTGCGTTGCTAGGCGGGAAAAATCAAGCCGATGCCAACGCAACGCTCATCTGCATCAACCAATCAGTCACAAAATTCACGGTGCGCCTAAGGATAAGGCTTGGTTTGCGCCCGCTTCCATCCGGTCAATCAACCGATCAAAGGCCACCACCGGCATCCGCTGGGAGTGGTGATTGGCTGCCCGCAACCGGTGCAGCCATCCAAGGGCGGCGGTGGCCGGGAACCCAGCGTCATAATCCCGGCGCCCTTTATCGGCATCATCAAGCGCAAAGTTGAGCGCAATATCGGCATCGCTGGCCTCAACCCCAATCTCACCCGCCAAGGTTTTGACGATGCGATCGGCCACAGCCTTTTGCCGGGGCCGGTTGGTGACCCCAACCTTTTGGTCATGGAACCGGTACCGGGCTAACACGATGGGCAGGTTTGTGGCCTTACCCCGGGCAGCGATACGGCTGAACAGCCCCCAATCTTGGGAAAACGGATGGGCTGGGTCATAGGCAAGCCCCCAATCATCGAACACATGACGACGGATCATCGCCACGGGTTGGCCAACCGCGCACCGAAACAGAAAACAGCAGGCGACCATATCGGGATCGGTTTCATAATCGAACAGCGCTTGCCGGTCGCCAAACGCTTCCATAAACCCACCCAACAAGTCGATATCCGGGTTATCCTGCATAAACGCCAATTGCCGGGCCAACCGGTCAGGCTGGTGGATATCATCACTATCGGCCCGGGCGATCAGCGGGGCCCTCGCCATGGCCAAGCCGTCGGTCACCGCCGGCACAATGCCGCGGTTCTGGGGACAGATCAGGGGCCGAAGGCGCGGATCCTGGCTAGCATAATGCTCAATCACCGCCGCCGTCCCATCGGTGGAGCCGTCATCGACGATGATGAATTCCACCGCCTCCACGGTTTGACCGAGCAAGCTATCGAGAGCATCGGGCAGCACAGCCGCCGCGTTATAGGCCGTCATCACGACGCTTATCTCAGGGGAAGTCATGGCCGATGAGTTGTCCGTTTTCCAAAAATGGCTTGGCGCTGGTTGTTCTACGCCGGTGGTGCGTAGATGGCCATGAACTTCGTCACGGTTTTATCAGCCAGCGCGATCGCCTCATCCCGCTCAACAGGACCGCGTAGGTTGAGCATACGGCGCATATGCACCGCAGCTTTTGAAAGCTCTAGGAAATCACGGGCGGCTTCGGTGGCATCGGCGACCGCGATCAACCCCTCACCGGCAGCCCAGTCTAGATAATCGGCCAGGCGCTTAATACCGGCCGCGGGCCCGGCGGCGTAGAAAACTTCGCCCAAATGCGGGAAGCGATTGGCTTCCGCAATCACCACCCGGTACCCGGCCGTGGGGTAATCACCAGTGACAAAAACCACAAATGATACGGCAACCCGATGCAAGACAGCGGCCACATCCCGGTCCCCAGCCTTGAGCGCAAACAGCTGATCATTGTGTTCCTCACAAACACTGCGGACCACGGCGGCAAACAGGGCCTCTTTATCGGCGAAGTAGTTATAGAGCGTGCCTTTTGACACGCCGGCCTTGGTGGCGATTTGACCCATGCTAGTACTGCCAAACCCAAAACTAAAGAACAGCGCACCAGCCGCGTCCATGATCTGTCGCGCTTTGGGGCTGTCCAGATCCGGCGCGCCCGCCTGGTCATCGGCGGCCGGTACGCTATCGGGTGTAGGTTTCGCCTTGGGTGGCGCGGTGGAGCTCATAACACTCTCAATGGCTGAAAATCTCGGGTGATCCAAGATTTTTATCGTCGATGGGTGAACCAAGAACGGTTCGCCGCCGTAAAATGACCGAACCGTTCAGTCAGTCGTTGTACATAACGCTTAGAACGACTAGTTTATTATAAATGACCGTACGGTTCGGTCAATTCAAGGGTCACCCCTTCATTGATCCACTGTCATTGGTCGCACGCTTAGCATAAGACCGCCCTTGATAAAGCCGTATGCCTGGCCCCTTAGTCATCCTACTTAGCCAGCCTATTTGGAAAGCAGCATTTTGATGAATACCGCCTCAGAAAACCAACAGGATACGGTTTCTCAAAGACCCGCCCGTTCCCAAAAACCCGCTAGTCGACGCTCGCCGTTTATCTCAGCCGTGCTGATCATCGCTGTCCTGGGCATCACGGCGATGCTTGCGCTGTGGCTGACCCAAAGCGGCGAGAGTAGCGATGACGCCACGGCAAGCGCATCAACGTCGCGCATCTTGCCGGTTGAGGCGCGCCGTATCGCCCTGACTAACGAATATACCCGCCAACGTGAATTCCCAGGCCTGATCACCGCGCGGCGATCGGTGGATTTGAGCTTCCAAGTCCAGGGACAAATCACTGAATTTTTGGTTGATGAGGGCGATAAGGTTGCCATCGGCGATGTACTGGCGCGCCTGGACACGGATCGCTTCACGGCAGAACGGGCACGACTGTTAGCCCAGCTAGGCGAACAACAAGCGGTGGCGCGGCTGGCCCGGCAAACCCTCGCCCGTCAACAGAATTTGAACCGCCAAGGCCATACCAGCGATCAACGGCTGGATGAGGCACGCACCGATTTACAACGGGCGAACAACGCCGTGGCCAGTATCCAGGCACAGATCAACCTCACCGATGTGAACCTAGCCGATGCGGAACTGATCGCGCCTTTTGGTGGCACGGTCACCCGGCGGATGCTGGATGAGGGGTCGGTGGTCAGTGTGGGCAACCCGATCCTGCGGCTGCTGGAAACCGATGTGCTAGAAGCCCGGGTGGGCCTGCCCCCCGCCTTGGTGGTTGATCGCAAATCCGGTGAAACTCTTGAATTTCAGTGGCGTGGCAATACCCATAGTGCCGTGGTGCAAAGCATCCTGCCCAGTGTTGGGCGTAATTCCCGCACCCTCACCATGGTCCTGGACCTGCCCAGTAATTTGGGCGCCCATGACGGTGAGTTGATCGAGCTGGTCTTGCAAGACCCTGTGAAAGCAGACGGGGTGTGGTTGCCTAATGATGCCCTGACCGAGGGGTTGCGCGGCTTGTGGAGCGTCTATGCGCTAACGCCACAGCCCCATGGGCATACCGGTGCAAACGAGGACGGAAACGAGGGTGGAAATAGCAGCGGGAAGAACAGCGCGGCTAACCACTACATCGTCACCAGGGCCGAAGTGGAAGTGCTCTATGCCGAGGCCACCAGAAGCTATGTGAGTGGCACCCTGAGTGATGGTGATTTGGTGGTCAGCCACGGTGCTCAACGACTGACCCCCGGGCAAGTGGTCAGCCGATTACAGCCTGACCCATCAGACATCGCATCACGTGAACCGCAAGGCTAGCCCCGGCGCCCCCCAAAACGGACCCGATCATGAAAACGCTTTTCCTTGATTATCCTCGGTTGTTGGTGCTGGCCATCGGCGTGTTGATCGCAGCAGGGGTGGGGTCCTTGTTAACCACCCCCCGGCTTGAAGACCCCCGGATCACCAACCGAAACGCCATTGTTGTGACCCCCTATCCCGGTGCTGACGCGGAACGGGTCGAAGCCCTGGTCACCGAGCCGATCGAGGACGCCTTGCGGGGCCAGGCAGCCATCAAAACCATCACCTCCACATCCCGGGCGGGGGTGTCGGTTATCAATATCGAGCTGCAAGATGCTGTCACTGACGCGGCCCCAATCTTCTCGGAACTCCGGGATGATGTGAACGCCGTGGCCAGCCGGTTACCCCCTGATGCCGGCACCCCTGAGCTCGATGACGACCGCGGCTATGCCTATACCTATATCGGTGGTTTGCGCTGGACCGGCGATACGCCGCCGAATTACCGCGTGCTCAAACGCTTTGCTGAGGATCTACAAGACCGCCTACGCAATGTGGGCGGCACTGATATCGTGCGGGTTTATGGGGCGCCCGGTGAACAGATTGATGTCACGATCGATTTGGAAACCATCGCCACGGCCAATTTATCCCTCGCCGATGTGGCCAATGCCCTGGCCACCGCCGATGCCAAGGCTTCGGCTGGATCATTAGACGGTGGGGCCACTGGTCTGACGGTGGAGGTGGATGGCCAATTCCGGTCCACCGATCGCATTGGCCGCATACCGTTGGTGGCCGATGAGACTGGTGGGATGCGCCTCGCGGATGTGGCCACCATCACCCGATCCACCCAAGACCCACCGACCATGATCGCCCGCATCAATGGCCTGCCGGGCATTGCGGTGGGCAGCCGCCAATTACCCAATCTACGGGTGGATGTATGGGCGGCGAACACCAGGGCGGTGGTGGAAGAGTTCCGCGCCGAACTGCCCCAAGGGATTGAGCTGCAAACCCTGTTCGACCAAAGCACCTACACCGAAACCCGGCTCAGCGAGCTGGCCGGCAATTTAAAAATCGGCCTGATGATTGTCTTCGTGGTGTTGCTCATCACCATGGGCTGGCGGTCCGCCATCATCGTGGGCGCTGCCCTGCCGCTCACCGCCCTTATGGCCTTGGCAAGCTTCCAAATCCTCGGGGTGCAGATCCATCAGATGTCGGTGACCGGCATTATCGTGGCCTTGGGCCTCATGGTGGATAATGCGATCGTCATGTCCAACGGCATCCGGGCCGATGTGCAGGATGGCATGGACCGGCGCGATGCCGTGGCACGCAATGTGGGGCGTTTCGCCATCCCGCTTCTGGCATCAACCATCACCACGGTGATCGCCTTTATGCCGATTGTGTTGATGCCAGGCCCCGCGGGGGAGTTTGTCGGGCCGATCAGTCTGGCGGTGATCAGCTCGCTGATTAGCTCTTACGCGATTGCCATGACCATCGTGCCGGCACTGGCTGGCTTGCTCTCACCCAAGGACACACCGGCCCCATCCCGGTGGAAACATGGGGTGGTCATTCCCTCCCTGACGAACGGGTTCGCCTGGACGCTTGACCAAAGCCTAAGGCGCCCGGTTGTTTCGATCATGGCGGCCTTTTGCTTGCCGGTTCTCGGGTTTATTGGTGCCACGACCTTGAGCGAACAATTCTTCCCGCCCGCTGATCGTGACCAATTCCATATCGAGCTGTTCACCCCGCAGCAATCCTCCATATATGGCACCAAAGCCGTGGCCGACGCCCTGGACCAGGAGCTACGTGCCATTGATGGGATTCTTGAAACCAGCTGGTTTGTGGGGGGCAGCGCTCCGACCTTTTATTACAATTTGATGGGTGGCCAGGACCGCAATCCGTCTTACGCCCAGGCCATGATTACCACCGATGGCTGGGAGCGCACGG
>JBCCBF010000233.1:0-4750 GCA_039814445.1 Pseudomonadota bacterium | reverse complement strand
GAATATTCACCGACCAAAGGCAGCGACGAGCCGGTGGAAACCGGCATTGGCTTTCTGGCCTTCAACCCATCCACGGGTTCCAACCCAGGCGTGTTTGATAACGTCATCAACATGTTTGGATTTGGTTCCCTGACCGGTGGGGCGGGTAATAACTTTGCCACCGGTGACGGTGCCGCGCAGACGATCATCCTCGGCCCCGGTGATGACACCACTTTTGGTGGCGCGGGCGATGACAGTGTCGGCAGCACCACGGGCGATGATGTGATCTATGGCAACCAAGGCAATGACACTGTCTTTGGCGGCCAGGATGATGATCGACTGTTTGGCGGTGCCGATCAGGATGCCGTCTATGGCAACCAGGGGGCCGACACCCTGTTCGGCAATATCGGCACTGATACCGGTTTTGGTGGTCAGGGTGATGATGTGATCTATGGCAACCAGGGTGATGACCAGCTCTCCGGCAATCGGGGCAATGACTTACTGTTCGGTGGCCAGGGTAATGATGTGCTCCAGGGCCAAGGGGGCGATGATGTGCTGTTTGGCGGCCAAGGGGGCGATCGCTTCACCTTTGTGAGCGACCCACAAGGTGCTGATCTGGGCCGTGATGTGATCCGTGATTACAACGCCGCCGCCGGTGATGTGATTGCGGGCAGTGTGTTTAGTGCCAGCAGCACAACAACGCTGGAAGATGGCAGCCTACGCCTCAGCGCCGAGGATGGCAGCTCCGTGTTGGTGATCGGCATCACCGATATCAGCCAGCTAGTCTTTGGCTAAGGTGTCCTAACCAGCCGCCTCGATCTCTTCCCGCTTCATCTCCAGCTCGAGCCATTGTTCCTCAGCCGCGTCGCGCTTGGCCTTGGCGGCGGCGAGGCGGTCGGCGGTGGCTTGGAACTTGGCCGCGTCCTTGGCATAGGCGTCGGGGGCGGCCAGCGCTTGTTCTAGCTTGGCGATCTCTGCCTCAAGCGTCTCAATGGTCTTAGGCAGTGTGTCGAGGGCGTATTGGTCCTTATACGACAGCTTGGCCTTACCGCCCTTGCTGGTCGGCTTAACACCAAACCCATTATTGGGTTTTTTATCGCTACTGACTGATTTCTTTGGCGTGTCATCGCGCTCAGGGCGCGGCGTAAGGCGGTCGAGGGCGGCTTGCTGTTGCGCCTTCATATCCGAATAGCCACCAGCATACTCAGCCCAGACGCCTTCCTGACCCTTTGCCTCAGCCACGGGGTCGGGGGCGATAACACTACTCACGGCACGGTCCAGGAAGTCCCGGTCGTGGCTGACCAAGAGCACCGTTCCCTCATAGGCCGAGACCATCTCTTCCAGCAGGTCGAGCGTCTCGATATCCAAATCATTGGTCGGCTCATCAAGCACCAGCAGGTTCGATCGTTTGGTCATGGCAACGGCAAGGGCCAAACGCCCGCGCTCACCACCAGATAGGGCCGAGACCGGCGTCCGGGCCATGTTGGGCGGAAACAGGAAGTCTTTCATGTAGCCATAGACATGGCGGGTCTCATCGCCAATCTCGAGCATTTCGCCTTGGCCTTCGGTCAAGGTCTCATAGATCGATAAGCGTGGGTCGAGTAATTTGCGCTGTTGGTCCAGGGAGATGATATCGAGGTTCGTCCCCAGCTTGATCCGCCCCTCATCGCATGTCATGTCACCGGTGAGCATCTTGAGCAAGGTGGTCTTACCCGCCCCGTTTGGCCCCACAAGACCCACCCGGTCACCGCGCATGATCATGGTGTCGAAGCCTTGGATGATCGTGCGCTCGCCAAACCGTTTGGTCACGTTGCGGGCCAGGATCACGCGGTGGCCCGAGACCTCCCCTTCACCCACATTGAGCTTATACTCCTTGATCCGCCGGGCGCGGCGTTCCACCCGCTCGGTGCGCAGGTTACGCAGCTGGCCCAAGCGCCGGACATTACGTTTGCGCCGACCACTGACCCCGTGGCGCAGCCAATGCTCTTCCGCCTGGATCTTTTTCTTCAGCTTGTGCTGTTCTTCCTCTTCGGCGTCCAGCACCTCATCGCGCCAATCCTCAAAAGCTTTGAACCCGCGGTTGAGCGTGCGGCTAGCGCCCCGGTCGAGCCAGACCATGCGCTTGCTTAAGCCCTCCAGAAACCGTCGGTCGTGGCTGATCAGGACCAAGGCGGCGTTGTTCTGGCGCAGGGTTTCTTCCAGCCAATCAATGGTCGGCAAGTCCAAATGGTTGGTAGGCTCATCGAGCAGCAGGATATCGGGATCGGGGGCAAGTGCTCGGGCGAGCGCCACCCGGCGTCCTTCACCACCCGACAGGCGCTTGGGGTCTTCTTTACCGGTCAAGCCCATCTGATCGAGCAACAGTTGGGCTTTGAACTTTAAATCACCTTCGGCCAGTCCATCCTCGACCGCCTCCAGGGCCGAGCCAAACCGGGTGAAGTCGGGATCTTGTTCCAGGTACCGCACGGTGATCCCAGGCTGGACGAAGCGGTCGCCTTGATCGGCCTCAATCATACCCGCCGCGATCTTCATCAAGGTCGATTTGCCCGACCCATTGCGGCCGATGAGGGCGACTCGATCCCGCTCATGGACAAACAAATCGGCCCCGGACAACAGCGACGGCCCGCCAAAAGACAGGTGGATATCTTGCAAGGAAAGCAGGGGTGGCGTGGACATGATGCTTGGCTGAAACGGTTGAATTACCTAGCTATTTAGTATGATTGCGCCATCTTGGCTAGGGGACTTTCGCAGGCGCACAATCCAGCCATGCATTTGTGGGGGCTAGCGCTTTCCATAAGCATGCGTAGGGTCATGTCTGTGTTGCCGCTGGTTTTCATCAGCGACCCCGTTCTCTCACCCGCCTCCCGACTAAAAATGGTAGCCGGCCGGCGAGCAGACGAAAGCAGTACTATCCATGTTCAACGATATCCTAGCCCGCCTGGCTTTGCCCGGCCGTTTTGGTGAACCGCCAGAAGATTTGGCTCAGCGTCGCTACGACAATCCCGGTGCCATCTTAAAAGTCTTCGGTGCCGCCCAAACCGATGCAGCCCCTGGGGCGTTAATCCGGTTGTTTGATCTTGAGGATATAAACGCTGAGAGTAGCGGGGCTGCCAATCAACCCAAGGCAGCGCCAGATCAGTTCTCTATCACCCTCAGCCATGGCGTGTATAAATTAGCCCCCCATTTGACCCGTGGTGTCGGTTTCAACCGGTTGATCGTGAATTTCAAACAGGATGAGACGGCAGGCGATTGGCGCTTGCGTGATCTCGACTTCCGTCGCTATGAGGAAGACCACCTAACCACAATTACCCCTGATGCCCAGACAATGCGCGACGTCAACCGCATCCTACAGGCAGCCCAAAGCATGGTAAGCGGCGCCGCCAAAGCCATGGATCAGGGACGCCCCCATACTCTAGACCCATTTGGTGAGGTGATTGTGGAGGCGGCGAGCAAGGCGGTGGCAGCGCGTGCCCAGGTCGTGGCAAAACAACAGGATGCCGCACCATCAAGGCCAGCTGTCACACCAGTGCCAGGATCGGCAAAAGCCGCCTGATTATACGGCGCGGTGCCCCTGTCTTTTACGCTTGGCGTAACAAGCTATCGAAATAAGTGATCGTTGGCTTGAGCCCATCGGCCAGTGAGACGGCCGGCGACCAGCCCAGTTTTTCTTGCGCGAGGCTAATGTCAGGGCGACGTTGCAGCGGGTCATCCGTGGGCAGTGGCTTAAACACAAGCTCCGACTGGCTATTGGTCATCTCAATCACGGTTTCGGCTAGCTCCCGGATGGTCATCTCCACCGGGTTGCCCACATTCACGGGGCCCGTAAAGCCCGCCGGTGTGGCCATCAGCTTGAGCATGCCGTTGATTAGATCATCTACATAACAAAAGCAGCGGGTCTGGCTGCCATCGCCATAAAGCTCGATCGGGTCATTATTGAGCGCCCGAACGATAAAGTTCGACACCACGCGCCCATCATTGGGATGCATGCGCGGCCCATAAGTATTGAAGATCCGCATCACTTTGATATCGACTTGATGCTGGCGGTGATAATCAAAACACAAGGTTTCAGCGCAGCGTTTCCCTTCATCGTAACAAGCACGCGGACCAATCGGGTTCACATTGCCCCAATAGCTCTCGTTTTGCGGTGAGATGGTCGCCGTGCCGTATACCTCGGATGTGGAGGCTTGCAGGAATTTTGACCGTGTGCGTTTGGCCAGCCCCAGCATATTGATGGTGCCATGGACCGAGGTCTTGGTGGTTTGCACAGGGTCGAATTGGTAATGCACCGGTGAGGCGGGGCAGGCCAGATTGAAGACCTGGTCCACTTCCACATACAGCGGGAAGGTCACATCGTGGCGCATCAACTCAAAATTGGGTTTGCCGATTAAATGCTCGATATTGGCCCGCTGGCCGGTGAAATAATTATCGAGGCACAGCACGTCGCAATTCATGGCGATCAGCCGGTCACAGAGATGGCTGCCCAAAAAACCCGCGCCGCCCGTGACTAAAACCCGTTGTCGCGTGAGTGATTGCACGCTTTCGGGTTGCGCTGTCACATCCCGAGAGGTGACTTCGTTTTGAGTGTTCTGGGTCATAAAAATGCGATCAAACAGTAAAGGTGGGGTGACGGTTATCCGGTAAGCCTTCACACAGTGTCAAGCCGCATGGGCGGTGCCGCGCCTTACTAGTCATGCTTAGGGCAAAGTTTTTGGCCCCTTGATCAGAATGGTGTATGGCTTGGCCAGCATGTCCCTGTAGCTCAGTTGGATAG
>JBCCBF010000262.1:0-4126 GCA_039814445.1 Pseudomonadota bacterium | reverse complement strand
TCTTCGACCTCGGGGATTTGTTCGGCCACATGCATATGGATCGGCCCATCCGGCAAAAGATCGGCCAGGGCTTTGAGGTCATAGGGTGATACCGCGCGCAGGCTGTGTGGTGCTGCGCCAAGCGACCAATCGCTGGCGCCTGCCTCAATCAGTGATCGACATTCATCCATCAAGCGCAGGAATTGGTCCCTATCATTACCGAACCGTTCTTGCCCCGCCATCAACGCCCGCTGATCAAGGCCACCATATTGGTAGAAGACCGGTAATAGGGTGAGGCCAATGCCTGTCAGGGACGCCGCCCGTGTGACCCGGCCGCTCATCTCGCTAAGCCGATCATAGGGACGGCCACCGGGGCCGTGGTGCAGATAATGGAATTCCACATTGGTGGCAAAGCCCGCCTCCAGCATTTCCATTTGCACATAGGCGGTGATCGCTTCCACCTGATCGGGATCGAGCGCTTCTAGAAACTGGAACATAAGCCGGCGCCAGCTCCAGAAACTATCGTGATCATCGGCACCACGATATTCCGTCATCCCAGCCATGGCGCGCTGAAACCCATGGGAATGGGCGTTCACCGGGGCGGGTAGGAGGCAATCAACACTTTGCCAGTCACCACATTGCCCATCGCTAGCGGCGTTCTCGGTCACGCTGACGATGCGGCCCTGGGTGTCGATGGTCACCGCCACGTGCTCTTGCCAACCGGTGGGCGTCAGTGCGTGTTTTGCCCAAATCCTCTGCATCTTGTTTCTTGACTTGTGGGAACCTGTACGAGAAATATGTATGCACAAATTAAATATTTGCACAAATAAAACCCCCTTAGCCCCTCCATACCCCCATGCAGCTTCACAACCTTACCGCGCTAACAATGGCTGGCTCTGCGCCTTATGGCCTGGTCGAGGAGGCCGCGATTGTGATGGAGGATGGTCGGATCACCTGGGTGGGGGCGGCCAGCGATGCTCCCCATCATGAGGGGCCGGTCCATGATTTAGGCGGCCGCTTGGTGACCCCGGGCCTGATCGATTGCCACACCCATCTGGTGCATGGTGGTGACCGTGCGGCAGAATTTGAAATGCGCTTGCAAGGGGCGAGTTATGAGGAGATCGCCCGAGCGGGTGGCGGTATCATTTCCACCGTGAAAGCGACCCGCGCTGCTAGCGAGGATGATTTGGTAAGCGCCGCACTCCCGCGGCTCGATGCCTTGATCGCCGAGGGGGTGACCACGGTTGAGATTAAGTCGGGCTACGGCCTGACGGTTGAGGATGAATTACGCCAATTACGCGCCGCGCGACGTTTGCCAGGCTTGCGGCCGATCCGGATCAAAACCACCTATCTCGCGGCCCATGCCATTCCCACCAACTATGCTGACCAGCCTCAGGCTTACATCGATGAAGTGGCCATACCGGGCTTATACCGCGCCCATGAAGAGGGCTTGGTCGATGCGGTCGACGGATTTTGCGAGGGCATTGCCTTTACGCCCGAACAGCTTGTGCCGCTGTTTGATGTGGCCGTGTCACTGGGTTTACCGGTTAAGCTGCACGCCGAACAATTATCCCACTCAGGCGGTACTGCCCTGGCGGCTCAATATGGTGCCCTATCGGCTGATCATGTGGAATACGCCACCGATCGGGATGCCGAGGCGATGGCCGCCGCGGGCACGGTGGCGACCATCTTACCGGGCGCGTTTTACACCTTGCGTGAAATCCAAGCCCCGCCCATCGATGCCTTCCGTCAGCATCACGTGCCCATGGCCCTGGCCACCGATGCAAATCCTGGTTCCTCGCCGCTCACATCATTGTTGTTGACCCTGAATTTGGCCTGCACGCTGTTTCGTCTGGCGCCTGAGGAAGCCTTGCGCGGGGTGACCCAGCATGGGGCGACAGCCCTGGGCCTGGGTGATAGTGGAATAATCGCCAAGGGCTGCCGGGCGGATTTGGCAGTTTGGAATATAACCCACCCCGCTGAGCTGGCATACCGTA
This sequence comes from Pseudomonadota bacterium, assembly GCA_039814445.1. Classification (GTDB taxonomy): domain Bacteria; phylum Pseudomonadota; class Alphaproteobacteria; order TMED2; family TMED2; genus TMED2. The sequence continues at coordinate 2,150 of JBCCBF010000262.1, read as the reverse complement.
TGGGCTTTAACCCGCTGCATGCCCGTATCTTCAATGGAGAGTTTGACCCATGATCCTTGCCCCCGGTGCGGTTCCTTTGGCACAGCTGGAAACCATCTGGCGTGGCACAGGGCCGGTACAGCTTGATCCCGCTGCCATGGCTGGGGTGGAGGCTTCCCACGCCCTTGTGGCCGCCGCGGCCGCGGGGGTGGCACCGGTCTATGGCGTCAATACGGGCTTTGGTAAATTGGCGAGCCTGAAAATAGCCCCGGAAGATACCGCAACCCTGCAACGTAATTTGGTCCTCTCCCATAGCTGTGGGATTGGTGAGCCGCTGGAGGCTCAGACGACCCGGCTGATGTTGGCGCTTAAGCTCTTATCCTTGGGGCGTGGCGCATCGGGGGTGGCACCGGCGACCATTCACTTGATCGAAGCGATGATCAACCACGGTGTTCTGCCGGTGATCCCCGATCAAGGGTCGGTCGGCGCGTCGGGTGATCTTGCACCCTTGGCCCATATGGCAGCCGTCATGATCGGTGAGGGTGAGGCGGTTGTGAACGGGCAAACCATGACCGGTGGTGCCGCGTTGGCAGCCGTAGGCTTGACCCCGGTGGTGCTAGGGCCAAAAGAGGGGCTGGCCCTGATCAACGGCACACAATTCTCAACCGCCTGTGCCCTGGCTGGGTTGTTTGATGCCTGGCGGTTGGCTCAGAGTGCGGTGGTGACCGGTGCCCTATCCACCGATGCGATTATGGGCTCCACGGCGCCCTTGCAACCGGCCATCCACCAGTTACGCGGCCATCGCGGTCAGATCGATGTGGCCCATGAGGCCAGGCGTTTGCTGACCAATAGCGAGATCCGTGAAAGCCACAGGGAAGATGATACCCGTGTCCAGGACCCCTATTGCATCCGCTGCCAACCGCAAGTGGTGGGGGCGGCCATGGATTTACTGCGGTTTGCCGGTCAGACCTTAGCGGTGGAGGCCAATGCCGTCACCGATAACCCGATTGTGGTGACGGCGACCGGGGCAATCCTGTCGGGTGGTAATTTCCATGCCGAACCGGTGGCCTTTGCCGCCGATCAAATGGCCCTCGCCATCTCAGAGATCGGCGCCATTGCCCAACGGCGCATTGCGATGATGGTCGACCCAGTGTTGAGTTATGACCTGCCAGCCTTCCTAACGCCTAAACCCGGTTTGAATAGCGGCTTTATGATTGCCGAAGTCTCAACCGCGGCCCTGATGAGCGAGAATAAGTTCCTGGCCACCCCATGCTCAACCGACAGCACGCCAACCTCGGCCAGTCAGGAGGACCATGTGTCCATGGCCGCCCATGCGGCACGCCGGTTGAAGCGCATGAACACCAATCTCGCTGGCATTATCGGCGTGGAGAGCTTGTGTGGCGCCCAGGGGGTTGAGGCACGGGCACCGTTTAAAACAGCCCCCGCCCTCACCAACGTAATTGATACAATCCGGCAGCAGATACCCGCCTTGGATGATGATCGGTATATGGCGCCCGATCTGGCCATGGCCACGGGCCTGGTCATGGAAGGGGCGTTGATTGACGCCGCCGGTTGCGACATCGCCTTAGAAGACTAACCAGCCGATGATTGAGATCCAATGATTGAGGTTCAAGAGGCAGATACACCGCTGGTATTGGGCCTGCCCCATACGGGCATCATCCTACCCGATGAGGTGGCGGTATGTCTGAATGATCGCGGCTTGGCCTTGGCGGATACCGATTGGCACGTGCATGATTTGTATGATGGGCTGGTCGACGCCACGACGGTCCGGACCCCGATCCACCGCTATGTGATCGATGTGAACCGGAATCCTTCAGGGGACAGCCTGTACCCCGGCCAGAACACCACGGGTTTGTGCCCGCTCACCGATTTTGATGGCCAGCCAATTTATCAGCCTGGCCAAGAACCCGATGGTTACGAAATCAGCCGTCGTCGCGCCCTTTACCATGCGCCCTATCACGATGCTCTGGCGCGCCAGCTGGACCGGGTGAAGGCGCGCCATGGTTTTGCGGTCTTGTATGATTGCCATTCGATCCGTGGGGATATCCCGTTTCTTTTTGATGGTCGGTTGCCTGATTTGAATGTGGGTACCAATGACGGCACCACCTGTGCGCCTAGCCTTGAAGCGGTGGTGGTATCTACCGGTGAGG
>JBCCBF010000043.1:0-12942 GCA_039814445.1 Pseudomonadota bacterium | reverse complement strand
CGTTTTACTACCAAACACCCACGGGAGAGCATGAACTCTATTTCATCGGCTACAGTGATGGCGATATTTACGATTCAGACCTCTATATGGCCCGGTCTAACACCCTCACCGGGCCTTATAGGATTGATCCGACCCCGATTGTTTCCCGTGGTCAGCTGGCCGGCCGCGCGGTTGAGGTCATCACCTCACCCAGCGTGGTTGCCCATCAGGGCGTGCTGTACATGGTTTTTCTGGCATGGGACGGGTTTGAAGATGTGACCACCGTGTGGGTCATGGGCGCCATCTCCCGAGATCAGGGGCGCAGTTGGGGGGAGATCCAAGAAGTGGCCGTGCCCGTCGGCATGGAAGGGCAGCTCACGCGGCTGCCGACTGGTCAATTTGTGGCCGTGCGCACCGGCGAGGTGGATGGCGTTGAGGGCATTATGATGGCCTGTGCTGCCCATCCTTTCGGCCCCTATACCGCGCGTGAAAACCCCGTGCTGATGAGCGCGGGTAGCCCGTGGGAGGTGGATGAGATTATCGCCCCGCAAATCACCGTGGACCCCGGCACCGGCCAACCAATCCTGTATTACACAGGGGCCGAGCATCGTCGCGGTTGGTGGATCATGAAAGCAGTACCAGGGCCATAGCGGGCGCCTTTATAAAACAAGCGCGACGTCATCATGGCGCGTGATCACCCTAGCATTGCGTGAATACGCGCCATGGCCTCACGCAGCCCCCGGGCCTGACGGATAAAACAAAGCCGCATGAACCGCTCACCGCCGGGACCAAACGCCGTGCCAGGGGCCAGCCCCACACCCGCCTGATCGATCAGATCAAAGCCCAGCTGCCGGGCATCATCGACCCCGTCGACGGCAAAGAAATAATAGAAAGCGCCGTCTGGCGGGCTGCTTTGAACCCGAGGCAGTGTCGATAGCATCTGGGCCACGATATCCCGGCCCTCACGCGCGCGGGCGACCTGTTCGGTGATGAAATCATCACCTGCATTCAAGGCGGTAACGGCGCCTTTCTGGACAAAGGTGGCAACGCCTGAGGTGGAATATTGGATCAAATTCTCAATGGTGTCGCCCAGGATCGGTGGCGCTTCGATCCAACCGATCCGCCAGCCGGTCATCGCCCAGTTTTTCGACATGGTGTTGACGTAGAGGATTTGATCATCGGGTTCGGCTAAATCATGGAAGCTATCAGCCCGAAAACCGTCATTGGCCTGGCCATAATAAAACCGGCCATAGATCTCATCGGCGATAATCCAAAGCCCGGCCCGTCGCGCGCGGCTCAGGATTTGTTGCAACTCCTCCTCCGTGGCGGTCCAGCCTGTGGGGTTGCCCGGCGAGTTAATAAAAATCGCCTTCGTATCGTCACGCACCGCATTAAACAGGGCGTCAATATCCAACTGCCAATGCCCATCGGCGTGGTCCATGGGCACGGCAATCGCCTCCGCCCCCGATAATCCCACCGCCGCGGCAAAATTGGGCCAAGCGGGTGTGGGCAAAACCACAGAGGTGCCCGGCCCCGCCACACAAGCGATTGCAATCTGGATCGCCTGCATCCCCGAACCGGTCACATAAAACCGGTCAGGGTCAAAGGGAAAACCTTCGCTATACAGTCGGGTCATGTAATCGGACAAGGCCTGGCGCAAGGGTGGGATACCCCGTTGATAGGTATAAAACGTATCCCCAGCCGCCAGCGAGGCGGCCGCCGCCTCGCGGATAAAGGCGGGCGTTGGCACATCCCCCTCCCCGGCCCAGAGCGGGATCAAGCCATCGCGTTCAAGGCCGTGGTTGACCATCTCCACAATCCCACTGGGTGGGGCCTGACGGGCCGCCGGGCGTAAAGCCTGTAGAAGCGCTTGATCAATAGTCATGGGAGAACGACCCGGTTACGAATAGAAAGCCATAGGAGACGGCAGAAAAGCTTGGGTGTACAGGTGCTTTCGTGCTTGGGTAAGCCTAACAAAGCGCCCAGCGCAAAGATAGCGCTGGTATACCCTAAGAAGGTGACCTGTCATGACCGCTCAATTGGTTTATTTCGCCGACCCCATGTGTTCTTGGTGTTGGGGGTTCAAACCCAGCCTCTTGGGCGTGTTAAACCGGTATGGTGCCAACCTCCCCTTGCGCATGATTATGGGTGGTTTGCGCCCGGGTACCACTGACCCCATGGACGCGGATGCCAAAGCCAAAACCCGCCATCATTGGGAAAGTGTGGCCAAGGCCAGTGGTCAGCCGTTCAATTTCGGCTTTTTTGATCAAGATGGCTTTGTTTATGACACCGAGCCTGCCTGTCGGGCGGTGGTGACCGGCGGTGATCTCGCGCCCGAACATGTCTTCGGTTTGCTGATCGCGGTACAGGCTGGGTTCTACGAGGAAAATCGGGATGTGACCGATCCAGAAGTCCTGGCGGATCTGGCCTTGGATGCTGGCTATGACCGGGATGAATTCTTGGATCGCTTTGATAGCCAGGAGATGATAAAAGCCACCGCCGATGGTTTCCAATTGAGCCAAAGCGTCGGCATCACCGGTTTTCCAACCCTGCTGATCGGTGATGATGAAAATGGCTATGATCTGGTCTGTGCCGGTTATCAGCCCGCTGACGCCGTGATCCACCGGATTGGCCAATGGCTGGCCCAGAATGCTGAGGCCTCAAGCTAAAACGGCTTGCCCGACACTCACACGAACCCTTTCATAAACCCTAGCGGGCCGGTGCCCCAGCGCCGCTCAGGGCACTGGCTGGTGGCTGAAAGCCAGGCGTCGTCTTGGCTGTGGGTGTCGGTGTGGGCGGGGGCATGGCCGCTTTTGGCTGGCGCCAGGGTTGGGATTTAAACCATGCACAGAAATAGGCCGTGGCAATGATCGTGGCGAACCCTGCCGCGTTGACCAACGGCACGGTGATCCAGTCCTTACCGACCACATCGAACGCAAAACCCAAGGCGCGCCCCATGACCATGGAGACCAAAAAAACCGCCAAGGATTGTTGGCCTACCTTGCGGATAACAGCGATCACCTGGGCCTTGATACCGGTCCCCAGCAGGCGCCGCCCGCCCTCACCAGCCGCCGCGTAGGCGAGATAAGCAAGGGCAAGGAAATGCAGATAGCGAAAGATGCCAAAATCGGTCTTGTTGATCACGGGCTTCAGCGCTTGACGCCATTCCAGCAAAAATTCAACGCCATCCATGCGGTAGACCTTGAAATAAGCCGTCGGCACTGCCGCCAACACAATAAGCAAGGCGATGATCACCAAGATCGCGTTAATGGGTGGCGCAGGTATCCAGCCCCGCATGAAGGCAAAGCCCGTGAAAAACACCAGCTGCCAGGCAAATGGATTAAAGAACCATTCACGATCCGACCATGGCTCGGCTGGCATCCATAAAATATCAAAATGCGCCAAACCATAGAGCGCGGCCACAAACACCAACACCGCAGCCAGGTGCAGCCGGGCGATAATCATCACCACCGGCAACATTACCAGAATCACCAGATACATCGGTAGAATATCGAAGTAATTCGGTACATAGGTGAGGGTTAACAGGCCGATGATTTGCGGCATGGGGTCATTGAAAAAGGGATAGAGGTTTAACCGCCCCACCTGGTCTTTTTCCGCCCAACCCAAATCATTGAACACCACCATCAGGGCGGCGATCACCAGAAACAGAATGATATGGGCCCAGTATACCTGCCAGACCCGGTGGGCCACACGGCAGGTGCCCAGCCACATACCAGCCCGGTCGAACACTTTGCCAAAGGCAATGGCAGACGCCATGCCCGAACAAAACACAAAGATCTCGGTCGCGTCTGAATAACCAAAGCGCGCCGGGATCCACAGGGTCCAGGGATTGCCCGGGGTGTGGGCCAGCAGGATGATAAACATGCAAATGCCGCGGAAGAAATCGAGCCGCGGATCCCGTGGGGTAACCGTCCCCGCTGTACCACTAACCGCTGGCGCGGCCGGGCTTGCGGCGTTATCGCCCAGGGTTGGCGTCGGCGCACCATCGGTGGCCGCCGCTGTCGGGTTATGCTGGTCTGTCATTAGCCGAAAAGTCGATCACCGGCGAAACCGGCCGGTTCGGTGTCGCCAGCAGCCGGTTCGGAGTACCGTGCCGCTTTCATCCGGCTGGTGCTAAAGCGATCAACACCCCCGCGCAACATGGCGCGTTCTTTGAGGATTTTACGCGCGATGTCAAGGGAACCAGCAGCGATCGCAGCATCGGTTAACACCCGGCGGAACACATCACGCTGGGCGTGGCTGCCACCAATCCGATAAAGCTGATCATCCACGGCCTTCATATAAGCCGCCGCCGTCTCGCTATCGCCTTTTTGGAAGGCTAAGAGCACCTTCCCCATGGGCGCGGCGGCGTGACGGGTGACCACGCCCAAATCACCCAGATTATGGTCTGAGGTGTCCTCTAACCGTGCGATCATTCGCTCAGCAGCCTCCCAGCGTTTCGACCCGGTCAAGGACATCAGATAATGCATATCAGCAAAGGCAAGACAGGCATCATCAATCCGCGTCTCGGACAGATCCGCCAGTTCTTCCCACCGGGTTCCCACATCCACGCCATCAAGCTCGAGCCGCATTAATAACGACGCGCCATTGGCAATATCCCGGTAATCATCGGTTTGGTCAGCGCGGATTTCACTATCATACAGGGTTAAGACGCCCTCATGATCCCCCTGTTCCAGCAGAAACAAGGCCACATGCCACCACACATGAATTTTGAAATTGTTGCTCGCTTGCCAAGCGGGCTTGTTGTCCATCACCCAGCGGTAGCCCGCATCGGGATCGACCTGCATTTCGTAAACATGAGCCACCGCGTGCAAGCCCCAGGCATCGTCAGGGTTGATCTCTAACCCCCGGCGGCCCCAGCTTTCCGCGGCTTGATAATCGTTTGTCTCCTCCAGCGCAAAAGCGTAGCAGCCGTAAACATAGCCGGCATGGGGATGCTTATCATCATAAGCATCAAGCACGTTTTCAATGGACCGTCGCATACCGCGGGCATCGCCGAGAATAAACCGACAAGCATGGCTTAGCTTCACCAATAGCGCAGAATTAGGGGTTTGATTAAGCGCTTGATCCAAGAGGTCAGCGCCCGCACGCCACCGCCCGGCAATCACCAGGCCGAGGGCATCGATCACCAATTGGTCAGCCACGGAAATAGCCGTTACACCCGCAGCCGTTTTCGCCTGGGCATAGGCGGCAGCGGCCTCGCTGACCAACTCGCGGCGGCCCAGCAACATACAGCCCCACCCCTTTACGGCCCAAGCCAGGGCAAAGTTAGGCGCATGCTCTAAGACATAATCAAGTTTTGCAGCGGCAGAGGATTGATGCGCCAAGATACCCTGGGCGGCATCGCCCCAAGCAGTGGCCACATCTCTGTCCGCCGCACCATCGGGTGGGCGGTCGCCTAAGGTAATTGGGTTGCCATATAGGTCAGTGAGCACGCTCAACGGGTTCATTACTCCGGGTTTCGCATCAATATAGAAGATGATGGTTACGAGGTCGAATAGATAGAATTTCTAACGAGTTTGTGAGCGTAAGTGACAACGACCCCATCGTAACATGACAAAACGGCTGTGGTTGTTGATGCCCATGCCACCCTAAATAGCGTTCCCCATACTCAGTCCGCTATTTATCCAGAATTACTGTCATAAAAACGTAAAAATCATCGTTACTTTCGAAACAACATCGCAGGTTGAGGATGTTGTCGTCAGGATAGATTGAACGCCACCGGGCCCACAGAACCACGGTGTCTCCCCTTTTTGTCCTGGGCTCTCCCCGCTTAAGACAGCGCACAAAATTTGATAAGCCCCGAACCTGGGGGCGGCTTCTCAGCCGATGAGATTGGAAAACCAACCATCAGGCGAGAACGTCCCAGGCCGTGATGGGGCTGTGCTGAAGGAGAGCCCCACGCCATGTTGCGTCCAAACCAACCTGCCCCCGAGCCCAAGCAACCCAAGCGTCTCGCAGATTACACCCCGCCGGCTTATTTGATTGATGAAGTCGATTTGAACTTCGACATTCATGATGACGCTACCACGGTTACGTCAAAGCTGGATGTCCGGCGCAACCCCGATGCCGCACCGGGCGAGCCAACCACGTTGGAACTTGATGGTGAAGAGCTGGAGCTGGTTGATATCAAGCTCAACGGCCGCGCGCTGACCGAAGCGGATTATACCCGCACCGATGAGGGCCTCAGCATCCCCAATATGCCTGAGAATGCCGATGTGGAAATCACCACCCGCATTAAGCCCCATGAGAATCTGCGCCTCGAAGGGCTGTATAAATCCAACGATCTGTTCGTGACCCAGATGGAGGCCGAAGGCTTCCGGCGCGTCACATACTACCCCGATCGCCCTGATGTGATGGCGAAATTCACCACCCGGGTCGAGGGCGATGCCGATAAGCTGCCGACCCTGCTATCGAACGGTGATCAGATCGATGCTGGCGTCACCGAAAACGGCCGGCACTTCACCCAATGGCGCGACCCACACCCCAAGCCCGCCTATCTGTTTGCCCTGGTCGCAGGCGACATGATCAAGGTGGAAGACACCTACACCACCGGCTCGGGCCGTGAGATCAATCTGGCGATTTTCGTTGAGCCTGGGGATGAGGATAAAGTAGCCCACGCCATGGATAGCCTTAAGCGCTCCATGAAATGGGATGAGGACGTCTATGGCCGGGAATACGATTTGGACACCTTCCACATCGTCGCCGCCAACGACTTCAACGCGGGTGCGATGGAAAACAAGGGCCTCAATATCTTCAACACCAAATATGTGTTGGCGAACCCCGAGACCGCGACCGACGCGGATTTCGATGGTGTTGAGAGCGTCATCGCCCACGAATACTTCCACAACTGGACCGGTAATCGGGTCACGGTGCGCGACTGGTTCCAACTGACCCTAAAAGAGGGCCTGACCGTATTCCGGGATCAGGAATTCTCCGCCGATATGGGCAGCCGGGCGGTCACCCGCATCAAGGATGTCCAGGGCCTTCGCGCCGGACAATTCGCCGAGGATGCAGGCCCCACGGCCCACCCAATCCAGCCCGATGAATATATCGAAATCAATAACTTCTACACCGCCACCGTCTATGACAAAGGCGCCGAAGTTATCCGCATGATGCATACCCTTGTGGGCGCTGAGGGCTTCCGCAAAGGCACGGATTTGTATTTTGATCGCCACGATAATTCAGCGGTGACCACCGAGGAATTCATCAGCGCCATTGAAGACGCCAACGGTATCGACCTGACACAGTTCCGGAATTGGTACAACCAAGCCGGCACGCCCAATGTGGATGCCAAGGGCGTCTATGACCCAGAGACCGAGACTTACACTCTGACCCTCAAGCAACAAACCGACCCAACCCCTGGTCAACCCAAGAAGGCACCGTTCCATATCCCTGTGCGTATGGGTCTTCTGGGGGCTGATGGCGAAGACATGGCCCTAACTGTGGATGGTCAAGAGGCTGGCACAGAAACGGTCTTAAGTCTGACCGAAGAAGAGCAAACCTTTGTCTTCACCGGTGTCAAAGAAGAACCAACCCCATCGTTACTCCGCGGCTTCTCTGCCCCAGTGAAACTGACCACCGATCTCGCACCGGAGCAGCTGCAATTCTTAGCGGCCCATGACAGCGATAGCTTCAACCGTTGGGAAGCAGCCCAAACGGTCAATAAGCAAGCCATGCTCGACATGATCGCCGACCATAAGGCCGGCCGTGATCTGACCATGCCACCGATGTTGATCGAGCAAATGCGCGAGACGCTCACCAATCCAAAGCTCGACGGCCAATACAAAGCCCTGATGCTGCAAGCGCCAACCTATTCAGTGTTGAGCCAGGCGGTGGACGAGGTGGATCCCGATGCGATCCAAGCCGTACGCAAATTCGTGCGGGAAGAAATGGCTCAGACCTTGGCGCCCGAGTGGCAAAAGCTCTATGAGGGCACAAAAGCCACGGGCGCTTATGACACCGATGGCGCCGAGATGGGTCGCCGGGCGCTCAACAGCTTGGCCCTAAATTATCTCGCGGCCAACAAGCGCGGTAAATCCGTCGAGCGGGCAGCGGTAGAATTCCGCGAGACCGATAACATGACCGACCGCCTGGCCGCCTTTGCGGTGCTGACCGAGAGCAAAGGTCCCGAACGCGCCCGGGCAATTGAGCAATTCTACTATGATTTCAAAGACCAACCCTTGGTCATGGACAAATGGTTTGCCCTACAGGCCATGAGCGCCAAAACCGATGCGGCTGGCTTGAAAGAGTTGATGGATCATAAAGACTTCAGCTTGACCAACCCCAACCGTCTGCGGGCCGTGGTCGGCAGTTTTGCTGCCGGTAACCCGGAGAATTTCCACAACACATCGGGTGCGGGCTACAAGCTGTTGGCCGATGTGGTGCTCGATGTGGAAAAAGTAAACCCACGCACAGCGGCACGGTTGTTATCGCCCATGCGCCAATGGCGCCGGTTTGACGCTGAGCGCCAAGCCCTAATGCAAGAGCAGATGGAGCGGATCGCCCAGACCCCTGGTCTGTCGAAAGACGTCTATGAGGTGGTTACCCAAACCCTCGCCGCACCACCACGGTCAGCACCAAAGCCACCACCCCAGGCGCAGCCCCAATTAAAGGGGCCGGATAGCAAAGGCCCCGAAGGAGGCCCGGATATTGACCTGGCCGCCTTCCGCGCCAAGCGTGAGGTGAAACGCTCCCCTACACCGCCAACCCCCGGTAAAGGCAAGCCATAACAAGAGCGGTGATTATCGCTAACCGTTCAAGCCGGTCGCTGTGCTATAAGCAGCGGCCGGTTTTGTTTTCCATCTCGCACTCTTGACCTTATGCCTCTCCGTCTCATCGAAATCATCAGCGACGGCGCCTGCGCCACCCATGCTAAAGCCATTGCTGAGCGCCATGGGGCCTATTCTGTCCATGGCGGTCCGGCCAACGAAGACGGCAAACGTCGGACTACCGTGCTGATCGGCAAAGAGAATCAGCAGGACTATCTCGATGCCTTGCAAGATGGGTTTGGCAAAGGTGATTGGCGGATTGTGCTCACGTCGGTTGAGGCGGCGATCCCCGACCCAGAACAAGAGAAACGCGACGCAGAGAAAGCCAAGCGCAAAGCCGCCGAGGCCGCTGGCCTTCCCTATGAGGGTGAGAAAATCACCGATCTCGCAGCCAATAAAAAGCCCAGCATGGCGAGCCGGGAAGAGCTTTACAACGAGGTCACACGCAATGCGAGGCTGGACCAAAACTACCTGATTCTTGTGGTGCTTTCCGCGGTCGTGGCGGCCATCGGCCTCGCCAGCGACAATGTGGCGGTGGTGATTGGCGCCATGGTGATCGCACCGCTTTTGGGACCTAATTTGGCCATGGCTGTGGGCTCTGCCTTAGGTGACCGCGATTTGATGATCCAAGCGGGCGTCACCAACCTCGTTGGCTTGGGCATCACCCTCCTCCTGACTATAGCCGTGGGTATGATTTGGGATTTCGATGCGTTGGCCAGTGATGAGCTGCTCAGCCGCACCGAGATCAATTTAGCGGCTATTGCCCTGGCCTTGGCCTCGGGAGCGGCTTCGGTCTTATCGCTAACCTCCGGCTTATCCTCAACCCTGGTGGGCGTGATGGTAGCGGTGGCCCTGATGCCCCCGGCGGCCACGGCAGGTATCACCCTGGGGGCCGGAAAGTATGATCTAGCGACGAATGCTGGTTTGCTGTTGGCCGTGAATATTGTCTCGGTAAACCTGACCGCTCAAATGGTCTTGCTGTTCCGGGGTTTTCGACCACGTACCTGGCACGAACGTAAAACCGCGACCCAATCGGTCAAAATCACAATTTTTGGCTGGGGTCTGATGCTGGCCATTTTAACAGCCATTGTCCTCACCATTAAATCCAGCTGACACCGACTATTGATTTTCGCGCCTTGTTGACCGGGGAAGCCGACCGCGCCGTAGGCGTGGATTATCCGCGATATTGGCAATGACATCGCGTTCTAACAACCGCATAGGCTGGGACGCGGCGGGGGGCATGGGGTTGGTCGCACTGGCTGGCACATAGGTCATGCCTGGCTTGGCCACTGGATCCCGGTGCGATCCCAACACATCCTGCAGGGCCTTGGCAGGATCCGCCTGCAGGCGCAGAGGCGGGGCGGCAAAGCGTCGGTCATCAGCCTTAATTTTTCGGTCTTTTTGCCAAATCTGCTCAAACAACGCCGCCGCTTGGCCCAACAATTGTTCCCGCGCCTTAACATCGCAGACCCGTACTTCGGGGTCCGGGCAGTCCTCGGCCACTACTCGCATGGGGCCTTGGGCTTGTTTACTGGTAGGGCTGCGCGTAGTCTGTTCGTTAGGTTTTTGGTCACGAAATTTTGCGAGCTTCACAAAATAGGTGCCAGCGTTACGCAGGAATTTGCGCATATCCGGATCGAGGCCTTTCGCTCGATCACCGACCAACAATGTCTGGATAGTTTCGGCCAAATGCCGAGCCGTATGGCGGGCCTTCTTATCTACTAAACCTTTGCTATCCAAGCTTTTGACGCCAAACAACACGCCTGTGGATTCCAGCGCGATAACCTCGGCTGAGCATGGTTTTAGTAAGGGGGCGATGATAATGTAACTTGACGAACTGCCATTGAGTTCGGGTTCTCTATCCGCTCCGCGAATGAAAGTGAAGCAAAACCGTTTCGCACCTGCGAATTGCTGAAAAGCGCTTGGGTGTCGATCGGCGTTCAACGATCAGCAGGTGGACGGTCATCAGCGCGGCAGCAACTAATTTAACGCCCCATGGTCCTATGGTGTTGGAGCTTTGCCGCGAGGCTTGGCTGCTCACCTTGAACCGGGCTAGCGGTGGCCGTAGCAGCAGATAGGGCAACCGATGGGCCGAATGCTTGATCAAACAGCTGTTCTGCCTGGCCGCCCATGGCTGATTTGAACCGCTCCAGCGCTCGGCCCCAGGCTGGGTTTGGCCGGCGCATATCGATGGTGGTCTTCATCGTGCTGTGTTCGGGGTTTGGGTAGGGGATCACCTCACCCAGCTGGCTTGGAATAGCGCTCAGCGCCGCCAACCCCTTGCGAGCATCACGCAAAAACCCAGCGAATTGAGAATTACTCGCGGTCCTACGGCGCATAAAGCGATCAATGCGGGCGACGAGGGCCGCCGCGCCGTCATGGGCTTGGCCCTGGCGTTTTGCATGCTGCTCAAGAGATGACGTGCCCGCGATCACACCCATGGCTTCCAGCGCGAGGGTTTCGTCCGTGTCACGGCGCAGAATTTGTGCAAGTCTCATAGTTATAGCTCCAAGCCTTTTTGTATTCTCGGCTTAGGGATTATCGCCAAACATGGAAAGAGAAAATAATAATCATTCGCATCATAGCCGGTATGCTCGACCACCCGCAGACCCAAGCCCTGCTCGACATCCACTTAGACAACGCCCGCAGCCTCAGCCCCGCCTGTAGCATGCATGCCCTGGACCACAGCGGGTTGCAGCAACCGCAGATTGATTTCTTCACCGCCTGGCAGGGGGAGACCCTGGTGGGGTTTGGCGCCATCAAGGATTTGGGCGATGGCCATGGGGAGATCAAATCCATGCATGTGGCGGCGGGCCAACGGGGCCAAGGACTTGCCGACGATATTCTCACCCATCTTCTCGACCATGCCCGTTCCCTGGGCATGGTGCGGGTTAGCCTGGAAACGGGCAGCCAAGACGGCTTCGGCCCCGCCCGAAAGCTCTACGCGAAGCATGGCTTTGACGAGTGCCAACCATTCGCCGATTACATCGATGATCCGAACAGCTTTTACATGACGCGGCGGCTTTAATGGGCCGAACGGAGAAACCCTATGACATCCCGAACCCGGTCAAATGCCATCAAATCATCACCGATTTGATAGGGATAGGCGTGAATGGCGGGCCGCAATACACGTAGCTTGTCATGCCGCTTATATTTCGCTTCAACCTGTTCGATGAACTGGTGATCACTCAGGGCTAACAAACGATCGACCGCTGATAACAAATCCGGTGACCAAGGCTGGTGGCACAACAAGGCGGTGAGGTCACTCCGTTGATCGTAGCAATCGACCGCAAGGCCGAACCGCACTGCATCAGCATGGGCCACCGTGTAATCGCTTATAGTCTCAATTCCGTGGGCGATGGCGTGGCCGAAATTCAAGACATCCTTGGCAGCTGGCACCCCATCACGGATGGCATAGCGCAGCATGATATTGAGCTTTAAGCCTTGGACCGCCGAGGCGAACAGATCATCAGGGCTACATTGTCCCGGGGCCGTGAGTAGGCTTTCTATCTTGGCTTCATTATCGCCGTCGCGCTGGAACATGAGGTGCTTAACCACCTCGATTTGCCCTTGCCAATGCTGGGATGACGGGGCGCTCGTAAACACGGGCGCCGATAGAATGATAAGGTCGGGGTCACGTTCCTGACGGCGGTCATTCTTGGCCCGGTCATTCACCATGCCCAGCCCGCCATAGGCCACATCGGCAATCGACATGGCATTGGTCGGAATAACGGTCACCTGCTCGATCATCGGGAGTTGGGCCACGGCATAGGTAATCACATTGATCAAGCTCCCCGACCCCATCACCACCACTGCCCGTGGTGCATTGTCGGCCAAGGACAAGGCCAGCTGCTCGGCTTGATCGAGCGATTTATCCGCCTCCCCAAAGCCTTGGACGATCACCGCATCACGGATAAAGCCAAAACCGTCAAGCAACCACTCATCGGTACAGGAGACCTGGCCATCCCGAATCAACACGGCCTCCCCAAACGCCGCCTTCAGATCATCATCAGTGAGCAAATAGCTTGGACAAATCTCTACCGATCGATCCGACACGGCACCGATCACTGTACCCCGCTCCTGGGCGAAATTCAGACGGGCAAGGTCATCAATGGTGGCGGGCAATAAAGTCATCTTCAAAGGCGTCCGGGCTTCGGCTTACGCTATCATG
>JBCCBF010000344.1:0-2849 GCA_039814445.1 Pseudomonadota bacterium | reverse complement strand
TGCTGATCGACCGGGGCAAACGGGCGATGGCGCAATTTATTGAGCACCATGGCACGGGCCATCACTTTGTGGTGGCGGGCGGCGTAGCGGCAAACCGGTTTCTGTGTGACCAGTTACAAGCCCTGGCGACCGAGCACGGTTTCGGCTTTGACGCCCCGCCGATCGCTTTGTGTACCGATAACGCGGCAATGATCGCCTGGGCTGGGTTGGAGCGGGCCGCGTTTGGGCTTCATGACCCCCTGGATTTCAAGCCCAAGCCCCGTTGGCCCCTTGATGAATTAACGGCGGCCTAATGACGCGCGAGGATGATCAAAGGCCTGACCTGTTCGGCGAGGCCCCAGCGCCGGCCGAAGAATTGCGCGCCCGCTACCGCCATTTGGTGATGGAAGAGCTGCCCGCCGCCGCCAAGGGGCGTGGGGCTGATCAAGCCTGGCCAGTGCATTTGGACCATTGCTTTGCGCGTATCTTGCTTGATCATGCCTGTGGCCGCCCATGGCGTGAGGTGATCCAAGCCCCGGCCTGGCGAAACGCCCCCGCCGCTATTATCGCGCGCGCCGTCAGCCTGGGCGAAGCCATCCTGACCGATCGGGTCGATTTGTGGGCCCTCAACCGGCAATCGCTTGATTGGCGCGGAAAACAGGGGCCAAAACACGCCCGGCGGGGATAACCCAGGGTTTTACAGTGGCGAGATACTTGCGTCTTACAATAACGCTTCTTATACCGTGATCTTATGAGCAAGCAGGACGATATCCTTAACGCCGCGGAGGCGCTGTTTGATGCCCGTGGTTTTCACGCCGTCGGCATTGATGCGGTAATTGAACGAGCCGGGGTCAGCCCCCGTACGCTTTATCGCCATTTTGCCTCGAAGAACGTGCTGGTCGCCGCGGTGCTAAAGCACCGGGATCAACGTTTTTGGTCGTTCTATGAGGCCAGTGCGGCCAAGCATTTGAGCGCCCATGGCGATCCGGTTCTGGCCGCGGTGGATGCCATGGGTGATTGGCTGACAGAAGAGAGCCACCATGGCTGCCTGTTTTTAAAAGCCCTGGGTGAGTTCGCCGAGGATGAGCCGGCGATCATCGAGGTCTCTCGCGCCCATAAACAAAAGCTATTGGCTGATTTATGCGCCCGCGCCAAACATCACACGGCCGATAATGCTCAAGTGTTGGGGCGTCAGCTATTCCTGCTCGTAGAGGGTGCCATGGCCGAAGCCCGCCTCTTCGGTGCCCATGAAGCCACCGACTACGCCCGCGCCGCCGCCTGGGCCTTGGTCCAGCAACCAGTAGTCGCGCCGGAATAAGCCGCCGCCTTTTCGGTTATTGCTGCTCACCCAGTTAACGTCCGCTTATACGGCTCTGCGAGAAAGCGTCGGCGCTGTAGTGGGGGCTGGTTTGCGTGCGGTTAGCCGCAGCTGGTGCTGGGCGGCGATGACGGCCACGTGCACGGGGGGATTTTGTTGATCCCACATCGGCGCTTGCGGGTTGGTGGCAATCGCGGCCCCCGCTTGTCCGAAGCTGGGGCGCATGGGGTGATCGTCAGGCAGCAGGCGATCCATGGCCGCCATATAGTTCCGGGCAAAATAATAGGTGGGTGCGGTCTCAGCCGTCTTACCCACCTGCCCCAGATGGTGGGCCAGGCCATGCTCGCCTTGTTCTTTCAGCACCTCGGGAATGGTGCGGCCATGGTTCAACAGCTCGGCGATGGCCTCGGGTTTCAACCGCCCCATGGAAACGGCGTCCCAAGTCTGTTCGGCAATCACATCTGGACCGGGGTCACGCACTTGTTTGCCCGGGGCGCTGTAGCCGCTGATATTCTGGATCGCGGCTGTGATCGCGTTATCGGTGCTATAGGCGGTGGCCAGAGCCTCCTGGCGTTGGATGAAGCCAGCCATGCTATTCACGGCCCGTAAATCCGCCATCTCCAGCGCGGTGGCCAGGCCCCGGCTGGGATTTTCACTACCGATTTGGCGCAGGCTAAAGCCATCGGCATATTGCTCATCGGCATTACGGATGGCGATCCGGTCCAGGCGGTCGGCCTCGGGCAGATCCGGGGTTGTGGCTTCTAGCGGTTTAAAGATCGCATCATGACCGCGGGCATCGGCAACCGCATGGCCGACCTCATGCCACGCCGCAAATTGCATATGACGGCTGGCTTCTTGGGCGATGGCATCAGCGCTTCGATCGGCGGCCAGATCAGCGTGCCAGGGCACGAGCACGGCATGGCTGCGCTTAGGATCATAGGTATTGGTGAGACGAAACAGCGGGTTCACCAGGGTGACGGGCGGCAGGGTGTCGGGCTCTAGGTTGAGGGTCACCGTAAATGGTTTCTGCTCAGCGAAATTATCGTCAAGCCGCATGATTTCCATGGGCCGCAGCTCATCGACCTGCGCCTGGGCCTTGGCCGCGAACTCGGGGTCGGCGGCCTCCATGGCAGCCGCGATTGCGGTCATGCCGGAATAATGGCCACGGCGGTCAAGAATAAGCGAATGCCCATCGAGTTCTGGGCAACGGTCTTTGATAGCGCCGATGGGGTCGTCAAAAAAACTGGTGTGGTCAGTCATGGCGGGAGAGCCTTTACGCGCGTCATCACAAGCGCGGACCATCTCTCATTGCGATGAAAGTAAGCAGTGTTTTAGTTATCGTATGCGCGAGTATTGGTTGGTTTGTCGTTCTGCCGTTCTATAGCGACTTCCTCCATCATTTTTTCCCTGTCGTATACTCGCACAATCTTTGCCGTTTTGCGGTCCTGGTCTAGGTCGACAGCGCCGCATCCCGCATTTTTAAAATCCTCATAGGGAATGCCCATGAGGTCATCGCCGGGCTGTAAGATGATCATTGTATGAACGCCTGATG
>JBCCBF010000117.1:0-7875 GCA_039814445.1 Pseudomonadota bacterium | reverse complement strand
CCCAAGCCGGTTTTGATCAGATCACGCATCAGCAAAGCAACCGGCGTTAACCGCTGGCCTGCTAGCCTTTGTCATCCTCATCAACCTCTTCAAACTCAGCATCAACCACGTCATCGCCAGCTTGGCTCGCGGCCTCATCAGCCGCTGCCGCGTCATCGGCATCGCCCGTATCACCTTGGGCCGCCGCTTCTTCTTGGCTCGCTTTGTACATGGCTTCACCCAGCTTCATGGCAGATTGCTGGAGCGCCTCGCGGGCGTTATTGACCGCGTCGGGATCGTCGCCTTCCATGGCTTCTTTGGCATCGGCCAAGGCCGCTTCAAGCTCCTGGCGATCAGCGTCTTCGATCTTATCGCCATTTTCCTTGAGCGAGGCTTCGGTGGAATAGATCAAGCCATCAAGCTGGTTGCGGGCTTCCACCAGCTCTTTGCGCTTTTTATCAGCCTCGGCATTGCTTTCAGCATCCTTCACCATTTGGTCGATATCAGAGTCGGACAGACCGCCTGACGCTTGGATCCGGATCTGCTGTTCCTTACCAGTGGCTTTGTCCTTGGCCGAGACCTGGACAATACCGTTGGCATCGATGTCGAAGGTCACTTCGATCTGCGGCACGCCGCGCGGCGCCGGCGGAATACCAACCAAGTCGAACTGACCCAACGCCTTGTTATCAGCGGCCATCTCACGCTCGCCTTGGAACACCCGAATGGTCACGGCGTTCTGGTTGTCCTCAGCGGTGGAGAAGGTCTGGGACTTTTTGGTGGGGATCGTAGTGTTACGCTCGATTAGACGGGTGAACACACCGCCCAGGGTTTCGATACCCAGCGACAATGGCGTCACGTCGAGCAACAACACGTCTTTCACGTCGCCCTTGAGCACACCACCTTGGATGGCCGCACCCACGGCGACCACCTCATCGGGGTTCACACCGCGATGGGGTTCCCGGCCAAAGAACTCTTCAACCGCTTCGGCAATTTTAGGCATGCGGGTCATACCGCCGACCAGGATCACCTCATCGATCTCCGACGCCTTCAAACCAGCATCTTTTAAGGCTGCCTTACAGGGCTCAATCGACCGTTTGACCAAATCACCCACTAAGGCTTCGAGCTTCGAGCGTGTCAGGGTAATGTTTAGGTGCTTTGGACCATCCTGGTCACCGCTGATGAACGGCTCGTTCACATCGGTGGAGGTGGCCGACGACAGCTCAATCTTGGCTTTCTCAGCGGCTTCTTTAAGGCGCTGGAGGGCCAGCTTGTCTTTGCGCAGGTCGATGTTGTTCTCTTTTTTGAACTCATCGGCTAGGTAATCGATGATCTTGTTATCGAAGTCTTCACCACCCAGGAAGGTGTCACCATTGGTGGCTTTCACCTCGAACACACCGTCGCCGATTTCCAGGATCGACACGTCAAAGGTACCACCGCCCAAATCATAGACGGCAATCGTACCGGTGCCTTTTTTCTCGAGACCATAGGCGAGGGCCGCCGCGGTTGGCTCGTTGATGATCCGTAAGACTTCAAGGCCCGCGATCTTACCAGCGTCTTTCGTGGCTTGGCGTTGGCTATCGTTGAAGTATGCGGGCACCGTGATCACGGCTTGGGTTACTTCTTCACCCAAATAAGTCTCGGCTGTCTCTTTCAGCTTGGACAGGACAAAGCTGGAAATTTGTGACGGGGCGTATTTTTCATCGCCCACTTTGACCCAGGCATCACCGTTATCGCCTGACACAATGTCAAACGGTGCTTTAGCGACCATTTCCTCCACCTGCTTTTCATCAAAGCGGCGGCCGATCAGGCGTTTGATACCGTAGAGGGTCTTTTCTGGGTTCGTGACGGCCTGACGCTTGGCAGGCTGACCCACCAGACGCTCGTCACCTTTGGCAAAAGCCACCATCGATGGCGTGGTCCGAGCGCCTTCGGCGTTCTCGATCACCTTGCCTTGGTCGCCATCCATAACCGCGACGCATGAATTGGTGGTACCCAGATCAATACCAATAACTTTACTCATCTTTATCAGCCCCTTGATGTCTCTTTCGGCGGCGGGTCGCTGGCAGCCCAGTCATATAATTGGCCCTGCCAGGCCCATAGTTCGGTGTGCTGCATCATGCAGGCACGGGTTCAAATCGTGGTTGATCGTGCGAAACGATCCTTGTCAAAAGCAATACGCCCAGCGATCAACGCACTAGGCGGGATATAGGCACGGGAACCTGGTGGTGCAAGCATGCATCACCTGCAAAAATGGCATTTCAGCCATAATTTCCGGTTAAGGCCCGTTCCTCAACGCGGATTTAATCGCGGTATCGGGTTACGCAGTACTATCAACTGGCCCATCAGAGCCGCCCTTCGTGACACCCACACGGGCCGGGCGCAGCAGGCGTTCATGGACCATATAACCCGGCTGTAACACTTGCATAATGGTGCCCCGAGGCTTCGAGGCATCCTCGGCCTCAAACATCACCTCGTGCTTGTTGGGATCAAAAATTTCATCCTCAGCGATGGCAATTTGCGTCACGCCATGGCGGTTAAGGGCGGCTTGTAATTCTTTATCCACGGCCTTAATGCCGCCGATCAGGTTTTTGATGCGATCATCAGCCGCCTCGATCGCCTCTGCGGGCACCGCGTCCAGGCTGCGGGCAAAATTATCGGCCACACTCAACATATCCTCGGCGAACCGGCTCACCGCGAATTTCGACGCATCGGTTTTTTCTTTATCAGCCCGGCGGCGGACATTCTCAGTTTCAGCGGCGGCCCGCAGCAAACGGTCGCGCAGCTCATCCACCTGCCGGTTCAAGACCTCAATCTCTTCGGCCGGATCGAACATCGGCTCCACATTATCGGGATCGTCGTGTTCCTCATCAGCCATGGCCTGGGCCTCGGCCGCCATATCGGCCATCGCATCGGCTTCGGCCTGACTCATGGCATCATGGGGGCGATTAGCCTGGGCGGTTTCATAAGCCTCGCTCGCCGCTTCTGGCTTGGGCGTTGGCTCTTCGGCCAAGGGCGTATCAGCGCCCGGCTCCATGGCCGCGGCATCGGCAGGGTTTTTATGAGATTTCGGTGATGACTTCGTTGAGGACATGGGGTCTCGTCTGACCGTGATGTTGAACAAGGATGATTATGCGGCGCACAACACCGCGGGTTTTAGGCCGTGGATGTGTTGGGTGCAAGTCGCACGCCTGACAAATCACACACCCTGTGTGGGACATGTCGGTGGTCACACCGGTAAGTCAAGGGCCAAACGCCCAGTAACCTTAGAGCAACCTTGAAGTAACCGTGGCGTAATCCTGGATTACCGACTGACCAATTTGCCCATAATCTTGGCGGTATAATCCACCATGGGGATGATCCGGCCATAATTTAGCCGGGTTGGACCAATCACACCGATCGCGCCGACCACCTCTTGCTCACCATTGCGATAGGGCGCCACAATGACCGAACACCCGGCGGCTGAGAACAAGCGGTTTTCGGAACCGATAAAAATCTGGACGCCATCGGCCGTGTCCGTGGCATCGATCACCCGCATCAGGGTTTCTTGGTTTTCCAGCTCATCAAATAATTGGCGCACCCGCTCTAAATCGTCGAGTGCCTGGATATCGTCCAACAGGTTCGCTTGACCCTTGATGATCAAGGTGCCCGATTGATCGCCAGACCAAATGGCAAGCCCCGCCTCAACCACCTTGGCAGACAGGGAATCCAACTGGCTTTGACGGGTTTCAATTTCGGCCAAAATCTCACGGCGGGTTTGGGCCAGGGTCCGCCCCACCAACCGCGCGTTTAAATAATTCGCCGCCTCGCGCAGGGCCGAGGGGGGCACGCTGGGGGGTAAATCCACCACGCGGTTTTCCACCAGCCCATCGGCGCTTACCATCACCACCAGGGCACGGCCTGGGGCTAGATCCACAAACTCAATCTGTTTGAGCGGGGCTTCGCGCTTGGGCGAGGCCACCAATCCTGCGCATCGAGACAGGCCCGACAGCATGGCGGTCGCATCGGACAGCATCTCGGGCATGGTTTTACCAGCACCGGCGGCCAGCGCTTCGATCGATTCCCGCTCATCGGCCGCCACTTCGCCGATTTCCAGCAACCCATCCACAAACAAGCGCAAGCCAGCATCCGTGGGCAACCGCCCGGCTGAGGTATGGGGGGAGTGGAGCAGGCCCGCATCTTCCAGATCTGCCATCACATTGCGAATGGTCGCCGCCGATAAATCAACGCCTAAAGACCGTGAGATGGTGCGCGAGCCGACCGGTTCGCCCGTGTCCACATAACTGTCGACAATCTGTCGTAACACGTCGCGGGCGCGTTCATTCAGCAAGCTAAGCGGCGAGGTTGCCAGGCTGCCCGCGTTATCGTTGATTGAGATTGGTTTGCTCGTCATACCCAGAAGAATACACTAAGTTTGCAACTGGCGTCTTGCCACCATCGACACGCCGGTCTCACATTTAAAAATCAAACCTTAGGGATGCAAGGTGGCGTTGTGCTATAGCGACGCAAAATTCTTGCCGTTTAACCCCAGGATAACTCTTATGTCGTCACGCCCCTCCGGCCGTACAGCCGATGCCATGCGTCAGGTTGAAATCATCACCAATTATTCCATTCACGCCGAGGGTTCTTGCCTAATCAAGTTCGGCAATACCCATGTGTTGTGTACCGCCAGTGTGGAAGACAAAGTGCCCGGCTGGATGCGAAACTCGGGGCGCGGTTGGGTCACGGCTGAATACGGCATGCTGCCCCGGTCCACAGGCAGCCGCACATCCCGCGAAGCCGCCCGGGGCAAACAATCGGGCCGAACCCAGGAAATCCAGCGGCTAATAGGCCGGGCCTTACGGTCCATCATTGACCTAGAACGCTTGGGCGAAGTGCAGATCAAAATCGACTGTGACGTCATCCAAGCCGATGGGGGCACCCGCACCGCGTCGATCACCGGTGGGTATGTGGCCCTGCACCTGGCACTTCAGCACTTGAAATCAATCAAGGCCATCGATGAGATACCGCTCACGGACAGCGTCTCGGCTATTTCCTGTGGGGTTTATGAGGGCACGGCTGTGCTTGATCTGGACTACCCAGAGGATAGCACCGCCGCAGTGGACGCAAATTTTGTACTGACCGGTAGCGGTGGGATCGTGGAAATCCAGGGCACGGGCGAAGAGCGGCCATTTTCTGAGGATGAGTTTCAGCAATTGCTGGGCTTGGCGAAAAAAGGCTGCGGAGAGCTAGCCGCCGCGCAACAACAAGCCCTAGGGGGGTGAAATCCATGTCCGATGCCACAGCGATGCACCGCCCATTCACCGGCAAAACGCTGGTGATTGCCACCCATAATAAGGGCAAAGTACCTGAGATCGCTGGGCTATTGGACGGCCGTGTGCCGACCTTGACCACCTCGGGCGAGCTGGGGATCAAAGCCCCACCAGAAACCGGCACGACCTTTATCGAAAACGCTACTATCAAGGCTGTGACCACCGCCAAGGCAAGCGGCTTACCAGCCCTCGCTGATGATAGTGGCCTGGCCGTGGATGCCCTGGACGGGGCGCCCGGGGTTTACACCGCCGATTGGGCAGAATGTGACCGGGATGGGCAAGCCCTACCCGAACGCGATTGGGTCTTGGCCATGACCAAGGTCCATGAGGCCATGGCGGCCAGCGGCCGGATCGAAAACGGCGCCTCCTTCATCTGCGCCTTGGCCTTGGCCTGGCCCGATGGGCATGTGGAGGTCGTGGAGGGACAGTGCCCAGGCACCATCACCTGGCCCATGCGCGGGGATCGTGGCTTTGGCTATGACCCGATCTTCACGCCCCGGGATCACGATCAAACTTTTGCGGAGATTGATCCCACCGTTAAGCAGGCCATCAGCCACCGCGCCGATGCGTTTAAAAAACTACGAGCCATCTGCTTCCCCGCGGCCAAATAGGATCTAAGCCAGTCGCACCGGGCCCTTAGCTCCGCGTCGCAGCGCATAATGCTATGCGCCTACGGCATGGCTTAAGCCATGGTTGCTTTCGCCTGGCTGTGATTAATCCAGTAGGTGACAAACGCATCATCAATCTGATGATTTTTACGGGATTTACCATGGTTTCCACCCTCACAGCCAATTCGGTCCTACTGCTTGCCTCGAACAGCGAGAAAAAGCTGAAAGAGATGAACAAGCAGCTAGAAGGAAGCGGCGTCACGGTGTTGACGCTCAAGGATTTGGACCTGCCCCAGGCCGATGAAACCGGCACCACCATGGCGGAAAACGCCAGCATCAAATCAGAGGCGGCGGCGGCCGCTGTTGACATGGCCGCGGTGGCCGACATCGTTGGGCGGCCCGTCGATAAAGTGGTTGTCGTGTCCGAAGACACCGGGCTGGAAATCCCAAGCTTGAATAACTGGCCGGGCCCTTATTTCGCCGACCTGACCGAAACCGCTGGTGGCGAGCGCGATGAGATGAAAGGCAACCAGATCGTCCTGGACCGCATGCGCGGCAAACAGGGCGATGACCGGGCGGCCGTTTTCACCTCAACGCTGGCTGTCACGGAAGTCACGGCCGCGGGCGTACAAGGCAAACCGACACTGTTCACCGCCGGGCTTGAAGGTAAGATCACCACCCGTCCCGAAGGGCGCA
Source organism: Pseudomonadota bacterium (assembly GCA_039814445.1). Classification (GTDB taxonomy): domain Bacteria; phylum Pseudomonadota; class Alphaproteobacteria; order TMED2; family TMED2; genus TMED2. The sequence goes on along the minus strand of JBCCBF010000117.1, from coordinate 1,283 downwards.
ACGGGTTTGGTTTTGACCCGATTTTTGCCGTCACGGATGCCGGGTATCGGGGTAAGACCCTGGCTCAGATTGATACCATTGGAAAAGCTGAGTTGAGCCCGCGGACAAAAGCCTTAAGTGATATGGTAGCTGCTCTTTATCCGTTGCCAAGCGCTGGCCCCGATCAACCGGGGGTCGATGCCGGGCATGAACCCCGATTTGGTGATGCTCGCTAAGCCACAGACCGACACGGCCAAAGACACCAAACCTGGTCACAGCACCATAGCCCAGGCGACCCCAGGCGACCCCGGCTTTGGCATCTATGTCCATTGGCCCTTCTGCGCCAAAAAATGTCCCTATTGCGATTTTAACAGCCATGTACGCGCAGCGGTCGATCACCCTCGCTGGCGCCAGAACCTGGTGGCTGAGCTGCATTATTTCGCCACGCTCACCCCTAACCGCCCGGTTACCTCTGTGTTCTTTGGGGGCGGCACACCATCCTTGATGGAGCCGGCCACGGTGGCTGCGGTGGTCCAGGCCATCTATGATCTGTGGCCCGTGACGCCAGGGATCGAGATCACCTTAGAGGCCAACCCAACCTCGGTTGAAGCCTCAAAGTTTTCTGGTTTTTCCAGCGCTGGGATCAACCGCGTATCACTGGGGGTACAAGCCCTGAACGACCGCGATTTGGCATTTTTAGGGCGGCAGCATTCAGCGCAAGAAGCCCTCAAAGCTGTCACCCTGGCCCGGCAATATTTTGATCGCGTATCCTTTGATTTGATCTATGCCCGCCCGGGGCAAACAGTGGCCGAATGGCGGGCTGAGCTAAGCCAAGCGCTGGCGGCGGGATGTGATCACCTATCGGCCTATCAGCTGACCATTGAACAAGGCACCGCGTTTTACACCCAGCACGAGCGGGGCGATTTTGTAACCCCGGGGGATGAGCTATCGGGTGATTTGTTTGAAGCCACCCAAGAGGTCGCCGCCCAAGCGGGCCTGCCGGCCTATGAGATCTCGAACCATGCCAAGCCGGGTGAGGCCAGCCACCACAACCTTACCTATTGGCGGTATGGTGACTATGTGGGCGCGGGCCCGGGTGCCCATGGCCGCTTAACCCTCGCCGATGGCCGCCGGGTGGGCACCAAAACCCACCGCGCCCCTGAAATCTGGTTAGAGCGGGTGGAGAAAATGGGCCATGCCAGCAAACCGTTTGAGGTAATCGCGCCCGAGGAACAGGTGGCTGAATACCTCATGATGGGCCTGCGCTTGGTTGACGGTATTGCCATAAGCCGGGCTGAGACCCT
>JBCCBF010000079.1:0-9559 GCA_039814445.1 Pseudomonadota bacterium | reverse complement strand
GGCTGTGGCCCGCTGGGATCTGCTCGTTGCCCTCCGTGACGCGGAGGACGGGATAGGCGCCTTCGACCAGCACGCCCGTCACGGTCTGCCGTCCGAGGTCGAAGCGGAAGCGCGCCCAAAACCCGGCACCATCGTCGCCGGTTCTTACAAACCGCCATGCTTGATCGCTTTGCCCATATGCTGCGGTCGGGTGGGGAATTGCGGCTAGCCACCGATGACCCGAGCCTGGCCGATTGGATGATGGAAAAAACCTGGCGCCACAGCCAATTCACTTGGCAGGCGGAAACCGCCGAGGATTGGCGCATCCCACCAGAAGACTGGACCCCCACCCGGTATTACAACAAGGCCGTATCCCAGGGTCGGGTTGGGTATTTCCTAAACTTCACCCGCCTATGAGGGCCTGGCTTTCGGCAAAATACTTGCGCGCCTCGTGATTTTGCCTATAGTGCCCTCATACCCAATCAGTGCCATGACGGTGTGTTGTGAACCTCACAACAAACAAGAGTGCTGATTACGCAAAGTATAATGCGTTTTGCGGGTGGGCAGCGGCGACGCGGCCCGCCTTTTTTGTTGGCTGATGGCCGGGCAATCACCCCACCAGCCAGGTTTAGAATACTCGTTTAAAACACGAGCTTAAACATTGGGCCGATAGGCGAGATGGCAGATTTAGCGCAACAGGTCACGCGGATCATCGAACCCATCATGACAGAGATGGGCTATGAGGTCGTGCGCGTGCAATTGCAGGGCGGTAAGCGTCCGGTGTTGCAAATCATGGCGGACCGGGCCGATGGCCAGGCCATGGTGGTGGATGATTGTGCGGATATCTCACGCGCCGTATCCGCGGTGTTGGACGTGGAAGACCCGATCCCCGATGCCTATCATTTAGAGATCAGCTCCCCCGGGATCGATCGGCCCCTGACCCGGTTTAAAGATTTCGCCAACTATGCGGGCTTTGAGGCGAAAATCGAACTGCAACACCATGTGGTGCGCGAACCCGGCCAACGGCGCAAATTCTCTGGCACCCTGGTGGGCACCCAAGATGACGACGGCGTGGTGATCGCCACCGAAGAGGGTGAAATAGCCCTGCCATTTGACAATATCCTCAAGGCCAAGCTGATCCTCACCGATGAGTTGATCGCCCATGAACAGGCCAAAGCAGCCGGTCGCAGCGACGCTCAAGGCGGTGCCCAGGGCGGCACTCAAGGCGGCGCCATGGACCTGGATGACGATACCGATATCACCACCGAGCTGGACCATCATAACGATCAGCTCGAACCGATTAACGACAAGTAAACAACGTTTTAGCTGACATAATTGTCAACACGCAGAAGGACGAAACCCATGTCTGGAACACCCCGTTTGGAATTGCTGCAAGTGGCTGATGCCGTGGCCCGCGAGAAAAGCATCGACCGTGAGGAAGTGCTAGTGGCCATGGAACAAGCGATCCAAAAAGCTGGCCGCACCAAATACGGTATGGAGCACGATATCCGCGCCACCGTAAGCCGCAAAAACGGTGAGATCATCTTGGCCCGGTACCGGGAAGTGGTAGCCGATGATGCCGAGATCGAAGATGAAAACATTCAGATCCCCCTGGCCCAGGCAAAAGTCATTAAAGACGACGCCGAGGTGGGTGAGTTTTTGGTCGACCCATTGCCCCCGATTGATTTCGGTCGCATCGCTGCCCAAACCGCCAAACAGGTGATTGTCCAGCAAGTGCGCGGCGCTGAGCGGTCCCGCCAATACGCTGAATACAAAGACCGGGCTGGCGAGATCGTCAATGGTATCGTCAAACGGGTTGAGTATGGCAATGTGACCGTCGATCTGGGCCGGGCAGAAGGCTATATGCGGCGTGATGAAACCATCATGCGTGAATTCTTCAAAAACGGTGACCGGGTCCGCGCCTATATCTTTGATGTGCGCGAAGAACAACGGGGTCCACAGATCTTCTTGTCCCGTACCCACCCAGATTTCATGGCCAAGCTGTTTGCCCAGGAAGTGCCGGAAATCTATGACGGGGTGATTGAGATCAAAGCCGTGGCCCGTGACCCGGGCAGCCGCGCGAAAATCGCCGTGATCTCCAATGACAGCTCCATCGACCCGGTGGGTGCCTGTGTTGGTATGCGCGGTAGCCGCGTGCAAGCCGTGGTGGGTGAGCTGCAAGGCGAGAAAATCGACATCATTCCATGGACTGAAGACACCGCGACCTTCATCGTCAACGCCCTGGCCCCAGCCGAGGTGTCCAAGGTGGTGATCGATGAAGACACCAACCGCGTGGAAGTGGTGGTGCCCGAAGAACAGCTCAAACAAGCCATTGGTCGCCGTGGTCAGAATGTGCGTTTGGCCTCAACCCTGTCCGGTTGGGACATCGATATCATCACCGAAGAGGACGAAGCCGCTCGCTTCCAAGAGATGATGAAAAAGCGCACCGAAGTGTTTATCGAAGCCCTCGATTGCGATGAGATGCTGGCCAGCCTCCTGGTCACTGAGGGTTTTGCCTCGCTTGAAGAAATCTCCTTCTGCCCGGTGGAAGAGCTAGCCTCGATCCAAGGTATTGAGGATGAGCTAGCCGGTGAGTTGCAACAACGGGCCGCGAACTTCGTTGAAAAACGTGACGCTGAATTTGAAGCCAAGCGCCAAGAACTTGGTGTGCAGGATGAGCTGTCACAAATCGGCGGCATGACGCCAGAGATGATGGTGAAGTTGGGTGAGAACGAGGTCAAATCACTTGAAGACATCGCCTATCTGGCCGGGGATGAGTTTGTGGAGATTGTCGGTGAAGACGCGATCACCATCGACAGCGCCAACGAGCTGATCATGGCCTTACGCAGCCAATTGTTCGAAGAAGAATGGCAAGCGGCCGATGACGCGGCGGCTGAGGCCGAGGCAGAAGCCGAAGCATCAGCCGATGCTGACAGCGAAAAGGCTCCGGCGTAATGCGCCGGGCCTCTCTCTCTTGTTTTCGTAACACGGACCTTATAACGGACGGATACTCAGTATTTTGGTGGCAGACACGGACCCCAATCTTGGGGTGCAAAACAACAAGACGCTAACCAACCGGGCTGGCAAGGCTGGCCCGGAACGCCGCTGTTTGGTCCAACGCGAGAGCGGCAACACGGATAATCTGATCCGTTTTGCCCTAGATCCCGATGGGGTTGTGACCCCTGATATTGCCGAGAAATTACCCGGCCGCGGTGCCTGGGTCACCGCCACCAAGGCCGATATCAACACGGCCCTTGAACGCGGTGTATTTGCCAAGGGCTTTAAACAAGCGGTTAAAATCCCAGATAATTTACCAGATACGCTCGAACGTTTGTTGCGAGAGCGCTGCCAGAACTGGCTGGGCCTGGCCCGGCGAGGCGGCCAAGCGATTGCCGGCCATGACAAGGTGTCGGACTGGATCAGATCCGACCAAGCCGCCCTGTTGATCCAAGGGTCAGACGCCAGTGAACGCGGGCGCCAAAAGCTGCGGGCGGGCCGTGACACCCCGTTTTTCGATGATGTGTTTACCGCCGCTGAGCTGGGTGCTGTGTTTGGTCGGGATATTGCCGTTCATGTGGCCATCGCCCGGGGCAGTTTAGCGGCTTCCCTGACCCGTGATCTACAGCGTCTGCGTGGTTTTCTGACGCCAAACCTGACGCCAGAGACTGCGGCGGCGAACACCCAGACCCGACCACCATGAGGCCTGGGACAATGAGTTTAGTTGCTTAAATCGGCAGCTTTTGCCACAACACGGGTCCATGACCGTTAGGTGCCGGTCAGGACGCGAGAACAGGAGGCAATAAATCCTGTTATATCAACGCCTGCACTGGATATATAAGCCACCGTTTGGTGGAGATGCACGGATAGCAATGACCGAGACGAAGACGAAAAAAACCGAGAGCAAAGCCAAGGGTAAGGCGGAGCCAGCCAAAAAAACGGCGGAGCCGAAGAAAACCAAGACCTTGAGCCTCGGCGGTAAGCTGGAGATCAAACGCCCCGGTGAGGGCGCAGCACCCGTGCGCCAAGGTTTTGCCCAAGGCCGCGGCAAAAGTGGCGTGCAAGTGGAAGTCCGGCGCAAACGGACCCTTGGTATTGACCAGGCTGCCGAGGCCAAGCCCGAGGTCGAAGAGGTAAAGCCCGAGGTCGTAGCGCCCAAGGTTGAAGAGACAAAGACCGAGGATGAAGGCCCCGATGTGGAGGCCTTGCGCACCCTTACCGATAGCGAGCGTGATGCGCGGATCAAGGCGTTGCAAGACGCCGCCAACCGCCCAGCGGGTGAGGAACTGCCCGCCCTGCCGCCCAAGCCAAAGACTACCAAGAAAAAAGCCGCTGAAGCTGAACCCGACGAGCCCGCCGAGGCCGAAGAACCGGTCCTGAGCAAAGCCGAACAGCTGCGCCAGCGTGAGCTGGAAGAGCTGAAAAAGATCGAGGCTGAAGCCGCCGAGCAAAAAGCCGAAGAAACCGCGCGTCTCGCGGAAGAAGCAGCTCAGCGCGAAGCTGAGGAAGCCTCAAAAGCCCGCAGCGCTGCCCCACGCACCGTGGGCGGTGTGGCCGCCGACCCGGCTGCCCGCCGCGCGGCCCTCGAAGAAGAAGGCGACAACCGCAACAAAAAGCGTGGCAAAGGTGGCAACACCAAAGCCCAGCCAAACCGCCGTGCCATTGGTGGTGACCGCCGCCGTACCGGTAAGCTGACCGTCACCCAGGCGCTCAACGCCGATGACGGTGGCCGCTTCCCATCGCTCGCCGCACAAAAGCGCGCCCGGGAGCGGGAGCGGATGAAATCCATGCAGCCCACCGAAGCGGTGAAAGTCACCCGTGACGTGAAAGTGCCCGACGCTATCACGGTGCAAGAGCTTGCCAACCGGATGGCCGAGCGTGGTGGTGACGTGATCAAATCGCTCATGAAAATGGGCGTGATGGCCACCATCAACCAAACCATTGATTCCGAAACCGCCGAGCTGATCGTCGACGAATTTGGCCACAACATGGTCCGCGTCTCGGAAAGCGACGTGGAACTGGGTCTGATGACCACCGAGACCAAGGACGATGAAGGTGATCTGGAGCCCCGGGCACCGATCGTCACCGTCATGGGCCATGTAGACCACGGCAAAACCTCACTCCTCGACGCCCTGCGCAAGACCGATGTGGTGGCCGGTGAAGCCGGCGGTATCACCCAGCATATCGGTGCGTATCAAGTGCAGCTCGAGGATGGCGGTAAGATCAGCTTTATTGACACACCGGGCCACGCCGCCTTTACCGAAATGCGCGCCCGTGGTGCCACCGTCACCGATTTGGTGATCCTGGTGGTCGCCGCCAATGATGGGATCATGCCGCAAACGGTGGAAGCCATTAACCACGCCAAAGCGGCTGAAGTGCCGATCATCGTGGCGATCAACAAGATCGATTTACCCGAGGCGAACCCCGATAAGGTGCGCCAAGAGTTGCTGACCCATGAGCTGATCGTGGAAAGCATGGGCGGCGACATCCAAGAGGTGGAAGTCTCAGCCAAACAAGGCACCAATCTCGACAAGCTGGAAGAAGCGGTTCTGCTGCAAGCGGAGATCTTGGAACTCAAAGCCAATCCCGAGCGGGTGGCCAACGGTACCGTCATCGAAGCCAAGCTGGATAAGGGACGGGGCCCCGTGGCCACCGTGCTGGTCCAGGGTGGCACGCTCAAAACTGGTGATATCTTTGTGGCTGGCGCTGAATGGGGCCGGGTGCGAGCCTTGGTCAATGACCGCGGTCAGAACGTTAAAGAAGCCAAACCATCGGTGCCGGTGGAAATCCTCGGCCTGCAAGGCGCACCCAACGCCGGTGATGAATTCGCCGTGGTGGAAAGCGAAGCTAAAGCCCGGGAAATTTCTGAATTCCGCCAGCGCAAGCTCCGGGAAACCCAGACCATCGCTGCTGGTTCCGGTTCACTTGAGCAAATGTTTAGCGCCATTGCTGCCGGCGAGCAAAAAGAGCTCGCCGTGGTGATCAAGGGCGATGTCCATGGCTCGGTCGAAGCGATCGCCACCTCCTTGACCAAATTGGCCGAGGACAGCGATGAAGTGAACTTGCGCGTCCTGCACTCCGGCGTGGGTGCCATCAACGAGAGTGACGTGACCCTGGCTGGCTCCACCGGCGCCATGCTGGTGGGCTTTAACGTCCGTGCCAACCCGCAAGCCCGTGATATGGCCGCCCGGGACAATGTGGACATTCGCTACTACTCGATCATCTATAATCTGATCGACGATGTGCGCGGTCTGCTGAGCGGCCTGCTGGCGCCAACCTTGCGCGAAACCTTCCTAGGCAACGCCGAAATCCGCGAGGTGTTCAACATCACCAAAGTGGGCAAGGTCGCCGGTTGCTACGTCACAGAAGGCGAAGTTCGCCGGGGTGCCAAAGTTCGCTTGCTGCGTGACAACGTGGTGATCCACGAAGGCAGCTTGAAAACCCTCAAACGCTTCAAAGACGAGGTCAAAGAGGTCAAGAACGGGTTTGAATGCGGCATGGCGTTCGAGAAATATGACGACATCAAAGCCGGTGACGTCATCGAATGCTTCGACGTAGAAGAAATCGCCCGCGAGCTGTAAGCGGCCCGGTTAGTCGGTATTAGGAACAATGCTATGAAGTCCCGATCCCAGGTCGGCCGACAGACCGTTGGCCGTAGCCAACGGCAATTGCGGGTGGGTGAAGAAATCCGCCACGCCTTGGCCCAGATCTTACAAGAGCTTGATATGCGCGACCCGCTACTGCGGGACGCCAGCATTACCGTGACCGAAGTCCAGGCCAGCCCGGATCTCAAAAACGCCTCGGCCTATGTGATGCCGCTTGGCGGGGTGTCCCATGTGGAAGGGGCCAGCGTTGAGGACATGATCGAGGCTTTGAACAAAGCAGCGCCCTATTTCCGTGGGCAAATCGGCCGTGCCTTGGCCCTGAAATACACGCCCAACTTAAAATTCTATCTGGATGACACCTTTGATGAGGTGGACCGGATCGGTGAGCTTCTCAGCCGGGCAAAGAGCCGCGGCGATGGCGATGATGGCGGACGCTATGAGCTCCCCGAGGATGACACCGATAGCGATATCGATTCCGATCAGGATGAGGGCTAAGTTATGGGCCGTCGTCGTAAGGGTGATCCCGTCCACGGCTGGATGATCGTGGATAAGCCCGTGGGCATCAGCTCCACCAATGTGGTCAACCGGGTCCGTCGCCACTTAAACGCGCAAAAAGCTGGCCATGGCGGAACCCTGGATCCGCTGGCCACCGGTGTCTTACCGATTGCCTTTGGCGAGGCGACCAAGACCGTCAACTACGCACTTCATGGCGATAAAGCCTATGAATTCACCGTGCGCTGGGGCCAGGCGACCGATACGGACGATGCCGAGGGTGACGTGACCGAGACCAACGACGCCCGCCCCGATGAGGCCGCGATTGAAGCCGCCCTGCCCCAATTCATCGGCACCATTAAGCAAATCCCCCCGCGCTTCTCCGCGATTAAGATCGATGGCGAGCGCGCCTATGATCTTGCGCGCGATGGTGAGAAGGTAGAGGTGCCCGAGCGCGAAGTGGATGTGTTCGCGTTCAACTATCTCGAGACCGTAGACGCCGATCACGCCCGGTTTTCCGTACAATGCGGGGCCGGCACCTATATGCGATCGCTGGCCCGGGACCTCGCCAAAGCCGTGGGCACGGTGGGCCATATAGCCCAGTTACGGCGCGTGGCGGCCGGATGTTTTACGGCGAATGATGCGATTCCATTGGACGAAATCGAGAACTCCGCTATAACCCACGCGCGGGAGCAATTAATGCAACCGGTTGAGGCGGCGCTGGACGACATCCCGGCCCTGTCCCTAACCACCGCTGAGGCGCAAAAATTACGCCTAGGACAATCGGTAAAATTCCTGTCACGTCAGGACCGTCATCGCCTTGATAGCATCGACGCTAGCGAGGAAGACGACGCGATTTTGACAATAGCTGACGGAAAGCCGGTAGCCCTGGTGTATTTGGATGGCCCGGAAATCCGGCCGTTACGTGTCCTCAATTTGTAAAAGCCAGGCCGTGCCACAAACCCGTATAGGGGCGCCCATGAGGGGCGAAAGTCGGGCGGCCCAGTAACGTTTAAGAAGGAGTACCACGATGTCGATTACGCAAGAGCGCAAAGCTGAGCTGATCAAAGAATACGGCCAAGGTAAAAACGATACCGGGTCGCCTGAAGTGCAAGTCGCCGTGCTGTCCGAGCGCATCACCAATTTGACCGAGCACCTCAAGACCAACAAAAAAGACACCCACAGCCGTCGCGGCCTGTTGGGCATGGTGGGTCGCCGTCGTCGCTTGCTCGACTACCTCGCGGCCAAAAACAACGACCGCTACAAGGCCCTCATCGAGAGCCTGGGTCTGCGTCGCTAATAATAGACACGGTCGAGCGCTTATGATCCCAGCCCAACCCCAGATGACACCAATGGCCGAGATACCCTCTCTGTCTGCGAAATCTGGATTGGCCACGGTAATCGACGCGCTCCACCACACAGACAACGCAAAACCGGCGATTGTGGCACCCCCACGGTCGCCGTTTTCGCGTTTTAGGAATACACCCGGGACATCCATGTCCGGGGCTGTTGCCAGTCACCCAAAAGCTGGTTTGTCCGAGGATCGAAAGGGTCGATCCGCTCGTGTCCTGATCACAGGTCTTAGAACCCGAAATCAGGTCTCGATAGAAAACGATGGGGTGAAACCCATCATCACATGATCAACACCATTGGGATCGCCACACCGCCTTAACACCATAAAGGAAAGGGCGGTGCGGTCTGGACAAGGGTCCGGGCCATCACGCGCGAGGTTGATCGCAGTTCGTTTAAGGATGGAACGTAATGTTCAATGTTTTCCGTAAGGAATTAGAATGGGGCGGGGCTAAACTCGTCATTGAAACGGGCAAGGTTGCCCGCCAAGCCGACGGCGCCGTGATGGTGTCCTATGGCGAAACCACTGCCCTGTGTACCGCTGTGGGCGCACACTCCGCACGACCCGGCCAGGACTTCTTCCCCCTGACCGTGAATTACCAAGAAAAAGCTTTCGCTGCCGGTAAAATCCCCGGTGGTTTCTTCAAGCGTGAAGGCCGCCCGACCGAGAAAGAGACCCTGGTGTCGCGCCTGATCGACCGGCCGATCCGCCCACTCTTCGTCGATGGCTACAAGAACGAGACCCAAGTGGTCATCACCGTTCTGGCTCACGATTTGGAAAACGACCCCGACATCGTCGGCATGGTTGGCGCATCAGCCGCCCTGACCCTCTCTGGCCTGCCCTTCATGGGCCCAATTGGTGCCGCCCGTGTGGGTTACATCAATGGTGAGTTCGTCCTGAACCCCACCGCCCAGCAACTGGAAGACAGCAAGCTTGACCTGGTGGTTGCCGGGACCAAAGAAGGTGTCTTGATGGTTGAGTCCGAAGCGAGCGAGCTGGACGAGAAAACCATGCTGGATGCCGTGATGTTTGGTTGGGAAGGCTTCCAACCGGTCATCGACGCGATCATCGAGCTGGCCGAAGCCTGCGCCAAAGAACCCCGCGAGCTGCCCGAACCCGCTTATGACCAAAAAGC
>JBCCBF010000189.1:0-5751 GCA_039814445.1 Pseudomonadota bacterium | reverse complement strand
TGGCTTTACCATGGATGACCGCGACCTGGTGATTGAGATGGTGGCGGTGGAGCTGGTGGGCGCGTCCGGCAACCGGGCTGATACCGCCATGGATGCCCAGGGCCAGAAACGCAGCGGCGCCAAGAACGTACCGCTACCGCCGCCGCTTACGGTGATGCCGGTCTATATGGATGACCAATATCAAGACACCACCTTCTACCAGCGCCATGACCTGCCCGTCGGCTCAAACATCAAAGGCCCCGTGGTCTTGCTCGAGGATACCTCAACGATTGTGGTGGAGCCGGGCTGGGAAGCGGTTTTGGAGCCATCAGGGGCAGTGATATTGAGCCGTTATCAACCGCGGATTGCGGCTGCCTCAGAACCAGGGGTGACGGCCGAGGCCGCGCCCGATCCGGTGTTGCTTGAGGTCTTTAACAACCTGTTCATGTCGATTGCCGAGCAGATGGGTGTCACGCTCGAGAACACGGCCTATTCGGTGAACATCAAAGAACGGCTCGATTTCTCCTGCGCTGTGTTTGATATCGACGGCAATTTGGTGGCCAACGCGCCGCATATGCCGGTGCATCTGGGGTCAATGGGTGAGAGCGTGAAGGCGATCATCGCCCGGCGCGGTGACAGCGTGAAGCCTGGTGATGTGTTCATGCTGAACGACCCTTATAATGGCGGCACCCATTTGCCCGATGTGACTGTGATCACCCCGGTGTTTGATCAGGCTGGGTCGGAACTGTTGTTCTATGTGGCCTCCCGCGGTCACCATGCGGATATCGGTGGGTTAACGCCTGGGTCGATGCCGCCCCACAGCACCCATATCGACGAAGAAGGCGTGTTGATCAATAACGTCCAGATGGTTGATCAGGGACGGTTGCTAGAGGATGAGCTGCGGGCGCTTCTGGCCGGTGCCAAATATCCCGCACGTAATATCGACCAGAATATTGGTGATCTAAAAGCCCATATTGCCGCCAATGAAAAAGGCGTGGCGGAGTTACGCAAGATGGTTGACCAGTTTGGTTTGGCCCGGGTGCGTGCCTATATGGGCCATGTGCAAGATAACGCCGAACGTTTGGTCCGGGATGTGTTGGGTGAGCTGAAAGACGGCTATCACATTGTCCATTTGGACAATGGCGCCCAGGTTCAGGTGGCGGTTAGTATTGACCAGGAAAACCGCCAGGCGGTGGTGGACTTCACCGGCACTAGCGACCAGCTCGACAACAATTTCAACGCCCCCACCGCCGTGTGCCGGGCGGCGGTGTTGTATGTGTTCCGCTCGTTGATTGATGCCGATATCCCGCTCAATGATGGGTGTTTGAAGCCGATCGATATTCGTATTCCCGAAGGCTCGATGCTGAACCCACAACACCCGGCGGCGGTGGTCGCGGGCAATGTGGAAACCAGCCAATGCGTCACCGACTGCCTGTTCGGTGCCTTAGGCGTAATGGCCTCGGCCCAGGGGACCATGAACAACTTCACCTATGGCAATGACCGGCACCAATATTATGAGACGATCTGTGGTGGGGCTGGCGCCGGGTATCACCATGATCGGGGCTTCCATGGCACCAGCGGTGTGCACACCCATATGACCAATTCCCGCCTCACCGATCCTGAGGTGCTGGAGCTTCGCTATCCCGTGCTGCTGGAGCAGTTTAAAATTCGGGAAGGCTCCGGCGGTAAAGGTCGGTATCAGGGCGGTGATGGCACCGTGCGCACCGTGCGGTTCCTAGAACCCATGAAGGCCTCAATCCTATCAAACCGCCGCAAGGTTGCCCCGTTTGGCCTAAAAGACGGCGAGCCCGGCGCCCTAGGCCGCACCAGCGTCCGCCGCGTGGACGGCAGCACCGAAGAGCTGGCCAGCACCCAAACGATTGAAGTGGCCGCGGGCGATAGCGTCACGGTGGAAACCCCGGGCGGCGGCGGTTTTGGGCGAGCTTAGGCTTGGATCGGCCTTAGTTTTCTAGCGTGTCATATATGGGCGCGTCATTCCCGCGAAAGCGGGAATTTCGATGAGATAGGCCGGTATTTAATATATAAAGATTCCCGCTTTCGCCGGAATGACGCGCGTAAAGTGAGTAAAGCGCTGCCCACGCTGGGCCAGAAAAAATGTTCGCTTTATGTTCTTTTTCGGTATAGGGTCTGTGTCCGTAACAACACACAACCTGATACCGCGATGGTGACTAACAGTTTTGACCTAGCTGGGGCGGCTGATGCCCCGATTGATACCGCGTCCGATATTCCCTTTGACCCGGCTGATCCGCACGCCACCCGGGCGTTTCATCCGGAGAACACGCCGCGCTGGATGTATGTGGACCTCAACTGCTTTTTTGCGAGCGTGGAACAGCATCTGGACCCGAGCCTGCGCGATAAGCCTGTGGGCGTGGTGCCAATTCTGGCCAATGGCGGGGCGGTGATTGCTGCCTGCCGGGTGGCCAAACGCCACGGTATTAAGGTGGGCACCAGGGTGGCTGAAGCCCGGGAACTGTGCCCCGGCATTGTGTTTCGGGAGGCACGGCATGATGTCTATGTGAAAATCCACCGGCAGATCAAAGCGGTGATCGAACGCCATGTGCCGGTCTATGAGGCGTATTCCATCGATGATTTCGTCTGTGCGTTAAAGGCTAATGAGGCCGAGCCTGAACGGGCCTTTGCCATCGCCCGGGCGCTCAAGGCGGATTTGGCCAAAACCCTTAGCCCCGCCATTACCTGTTCCATCGGTTTTGGCCCGAACCGGTTCTTGGCCAAGGTGGCGACTGAATTGCAAAAACCCGATGGGCTAATTTTAATCCGCGCCGATGAGTTGCCCGGGCGGCTTGACCGCTTGGATTTGAGCGACCTGCCTGGGGTCGGTAAGGGCATGAGTATTCGGCTGAAGAAAGTCGGAATCAAGACCATTGACGATCTGTGGCGGTGCAGCCCAAAACAACTCCGCGCCATCTGGCATAATGTGGAAGGCGAACGCCTGTGGTACCGGCTCCATGGCTATCCCGTGCCCGAGGATTACAACGCCACGGGCAAGATGATCGGCCATAGCCACATCCTGCCACTCAAAGCGCGCGTGCCAGCCAATGCCCGCCCCATCGCCCGCCGCTTGGCACAAAAGGCAGGCAGCCGCCTGCGCCGCCATAAGAAGGTCGCCGGCGTGCTTGACCTATCCGTGCGGTTCATCGATGGCCGCCATTGGGCCGGTAGTTGGATGCTGGGCGGTGTCCATGATGTGAAAGCCCTGACCCAGGCGGTGGATCATCTGTGGGAACGAATGGTGGTCCTTGAGAATGTGACCCCTGATACGCGGCTGAAAAAGGTCGCGGTGATGCTCCATCAATTAAGCCCCATGAGCGCAGTGCAAGGGGAGCTGTTCGCCCCCAGCATGCTGCAACCGCCCCTACCTGGTCAGCTGTCCCCTCACCAGACAGCGCGCAACCAGCCATCCAGCCGTCAGCCAGCAGTCAGCCAGGCAACCAGGCCCCAGTCAGGCCTCCATCAGCCAGTCCCCAACCAGCCGGCGGCGACCCGGCCACGGCCCACTGAAAAGAACCGTGAACGGGCCGAAAAGCTTTCAGGGGCACTTGATGCCCTGAACCAGCGGTTTGGCCAAGACACCGTGTCTTTTGGTCATCTGCCCGTACAAACAGCCCCCTATGTGGGCGCCAAGATCGCCTTCAACCGGATCCCCGATGATTTTGATTTCCGCACATAACAGCTCCCGGCATTCGCCGCAGCCACAGCCACAGGCTGTGTGATTTTAGGAGTAGGCGATTTATGCACCAAACCGGCGCTGTCACACCTTAGGCTGTGCCGGTTATGCGTCATCATCGGCTGGGTCAGTGGCGCCAGTTGGGTCGGTGGCACCAGTGGAGTGCTTGGTCGTGGCGGGATCGGGCGGGCTTGGTGCCGCCAGGTAATGACCATCCAGATGCTGCTGCGCTTTGGATTTTTCAGTATTGGCCTTGTGTTTTTCAGCCTTGGTTTGGCCATGGGCGCGGCGGTTGGCGTCGGCCTTTTGGGCTTTCTCTACCCGTTCTTGCTGTTTTTTAAAGCGGCGTAAATTGACGATATCAGCCATCGTTTGCGGTGTCCTTCAACGGCACGGCGGCGTCCCGTTGGGCGGTTAAATCAGCCAACACATAGAGCCGTAACGCGCTCGATAAATTACCCCTGCTCGCCAGCATGTCATCATCCGGGCCGGTTCGGTCGGCATCAACAGCCTCAATTAGCTTGGTCATGGTTATACCACGGGCGGCCGCGATCCGTTGGAGCTCTTGCCAAAAGGCTTCTTCCAAGCTGATCGAGGTCAAATGACCAAACAGCCGGACAGATCGTTTGCGGATGCTGGATGACATCAAGTCTACGCCATGCATGGGTGGAACAACTTTCACAACCTAGCATGCTACACCCCGATGGGGCAGGCATGTTTCGCGCGGGTAACGCGCAGGGCGCAAAAGAAAGGCTTACGCGCGCTTGACCTAAGAGCGTGTCACGAAGGCCTGATGCTTGGGCGTGTTACGAGGGCTTGAGATAATCCGGGATGCCGATGCTCCCCTCGAGCTTTGCGTCGGTCAGGTTGATGCTGTCGAATAACGCATCAGTTAAATCCGCCCCGCGCAAATCAGCCTCGGATAAATCCGCATCTTGTAAATTAGCCCGCCGCAGGATCGCGCCAGAAAGATTGGCTTGGCGCAAATCCGCTTGGCAGAAGCTGGCGCTGGTGAGGTTGGTACCGGCAAAGCTTGCGGGATAATGCAGCCGGGTACCGCCGCTTTGTACATAAAGCGGTGAGCAATCGGCACGGTCGAATTTAGCATTGCGTAAATTGGCATCGGCAAAGCTCACGCCGCGCAGATCGGCAGACTTCGCCATGCAATCGGGCGCGTTCGAGCCCGTAAGGTCAGCCATGGCCAAATTCGCTTTGTTTAAGCAGCCCTGGCGCAGCAGAGTGAGGGTCATGATCGCGGCGGATAGTTCCGCGCCTTCCAGTCCCGCTTCTGTCAAATCATGGCGGCTTAAATCGGCGCGCATGCCAATCCGGCCTAGACTTTCGATCCATTGATTATGGTCACGCAAGATCAGCCGCAGCTCATCATCAATGTTTTCGAACTCTTTCGACAGCAGGGCGCGGTTGATATCAGTGCGTTTGATCCGGGCACTTTCCATGATCGCCGCGGTGAGGTCAGCCCCCTCCAAATTGGTGCGGTCCATGATCGTGCCGGTTAAATCCACCCCTTGCATGTTAGACCCAGCCAGGCTGGCGCCGGTAAGATCAGCTTGGCTTAAATCAGCGGCGCGTAAATTACAGTCGTTAAGCTCGGCGGTATTCAGTTTAGCCTCGCTTAAATCACTGGCGCGGAAATCAGTGTTATGGGCCAGGATATCGGTTAGGTTTGCCCCATGAAGATCGGCAAACCGCAGGCTAGTGGCCACAAAGGCGGGCTTGCCCTCGCTGGTTTCTGTCATTGCTTGGCGCAAATCAGCACCCCGCAGATTGGCCGTGCGCAGCTGGGTACCCACCAGGCTCGCGCCGCGTAAATCCACATTCACCATATTGGCGCCGTTCATGGCGCAATCATCAAGATTGGCGGCAAACAGACCGGTATTACCCAGATCACAGCCGCGGAAATTACTGCCCCGCAGGTCAGCGCCCGATAAATCGCCCAAGGCCAAATTATGGTGTGAAAAATCAAGGTCGGTCGCGTTCTGATCGGATAAATCGAGACGCGGTGCTTGATATCGGTCGGATAGGAACTCTTGGTGCCCGGCAATGAG
>JBCCBF010000229.1:0-4792 GCA_039814445.1 Pseudomonadota bacterium | reverse complement strand
CGAATGGCGGCTGGATGTGGATCGCCCCCAAGCGGCAAAATTCGGGGTTGATGTCACCGGTATTGGCGACACCATACGCATGGTCACCAATGGCCTGAAAGTAGGCGAATACCGCCCTGATGATGGGGATGATGAGATTGACATCCAAATCCGTTACCCGGCCGAGGCGCGCAGCATCAGCCAACTGGATCAAGTGCGCGTGGCATCAAACATGGGCATGGTGCCGGCCAGCAATTTCGTCACCCGCAGCCCACAACCACGGGTGGGGGTGATTGAACGCCGGGATGGTGACCGGGTGATGCGGCTTGAGGCAGAGGTGGCCGAAGGCTATCTGGCGAATGACAAAATCAACGAGTTACGTGACCGCCTTTCAACCATAGAGTTAGACCCCCGGGTTATCATCACCTATCGCGGGGAGGATGAGGACCAACGGGAGGCCGGCTCCTTCCTCACAGGTGCATTTAGTGTCGCCCTGTTCTTGATCGCCGTGGTGCTGGTCACGCAATTCAACAGCTTTTCGAGCGCGCTGATGATTCTCAGCACCGTGATCATGTCTACCGTGGGCGTGTTAATCGGCCTGCTGATCACCAATCAGCCTTTCGGCATCGTGATGTGCGGGGTGGGCGTGATTGCGCTCGCTGGTATTGTGGTGAACAACAACATCGTTTTGATCGACACTTTTGATCATTTCGAACGACGGCTCGGTCATTACTACGACGCAGTCATCGCCACCTGCCGTGAGCGGCTGCGCCCCGTGATGCTTACTACGATCACGACTATTTTGGGTTTGATGCCTATGGTGCTGTCGATGAATGTGGATTTCATCGCCCGCGATATCAGTATCGGCGCACCATCCACCCAATGGTGGGTGCAATTATCCACATCGATCGTCTTTGGGCTGGCTTTTGCCACCTTGCTGACCTTGATCGTAACACCGGCGGCTTTGGTATTTCGCGGACGCGTGGCTGAACGGCTCAGCCGGAGGCGCGCGCGACGGAATCAAAACCCACCGCAAACTGCCGGTTTAAGCCCAACCAGCCCCGGGGCGAGCCCCGCCGCTGAGTAGTTGCTCTGGCAAGTAGCCTTGGTTTGATTGACCCGGCGCATGGGCGGGTGATGAATTGTGTCAAAAACGTGCAATTCACGGGTTTTTAGCATATGATACATAGTTAGTTTGCGATGGGGGTCGCGGGCTATGTCGGTGAAAGCCGATGAATGGGTAAACATGAGGGGGATACCGTCCTATGACTGGGGCTGTTGCCGAAACCAATCAAATTGCGGCCGATATGGCAGGTGATGACATGATCACTGCGCCACCATCACTATCCAATGACAGCGATGATACGGGCCGTTGCCAACCCGCTGGCCTGCCCGAATTTCCTGAGGCTAGCTGCTTGGCGCCACTAACCGATGCCCTGTCCATGGGCAAGATGATCGATCTCGCCAATTTGGTGGTGAACGATAATGGCGACATTGAATTGCTGAGTGATAACCGCAGCTGTGGTTTCCGGTTTGAGTTAGGCGGCGTTCCGGTGCATGTGGGCATGCGCACCGACCGCCACCAAATTCGCCTCACCCTGAGTGGCGATTTGGGCTATCTGCCGTATTCCATCGAAAACCAAGAAAGACGCCGGGCCATTAACGCCGTGATCGCCGCCACTGACGATTTGGATTTCTGCCATTTTGAGCTGGTGGATCACCGCCACATCATGTTGCGCGGTCACCGGATGATGCCCCGCCCCTTCCAATTGGTGGATATGTTTATGGGGCTCGTGGACATGGTTCATGAGGTGGCACCATTCATGGAGTTATTGGGCGATTGCTTAGATCACAATCAATCCGACATCCCGGTACCGGGCGATTGGAAACCCATGAACCCAACCATGGATCCCGCCGCAGAGCTTACAAAACCAAAGAAAAAGAGCATTGGTGAACGCTACCATGACAAACAGATGGCCGCTTTAGGCGTTGCCGCTGAATAAGCGCACTCTTGTTAAATCCCAGCAAATGCCTTTAAAGCCGCTGATCATCACCAGCGGCTTTTTCTATGGTTGATCATGGATAACGGACCGTTAGGGCTTCGCGGGCAAGGTGAAGATTTGTCCCGGGTAGATCACATTAGGATCGGCGATCTTAGCGCGATTGGCATCGAAAATAAGGGTGTAGCGAAAACCACTGCCATATGTCGCCTCCGCAATCCGCCACAGATTGCTGCCTGGTTGGACCACAATCACCCGCTGGCCAGCATCAGCCACGGGCACATCCCCCACGGGCTCTGGATCCAAATTAAACGGAAAGGCTTGGGCCGGGCCGTCATCGAGTTGCAAGGTGACCTCATGGGGGCCGGTTGCGAGGATGCGATCCACGGAAAAATCCCATTGGCCGCCCTCACCGATCAAGATAGTGCCCAGCGCATCACCATCTAGCGCCAGGCGAAGTCGCTGGCCTGCAGGCCCTACCCCGCTGAAACTCAATGGCTGGCCGATCCCCCATTGCACGGTTTCAAGACTTAGGGCATCATCCTGTTGATCCCCGGGCTGTTGCAATATCTGTGGCGCTGTCTCCCCATCACCCAGGGCAATCACCGTGGGTGGTTCATTGGACGTAGGCGCTGTTTGTGACGGTTGTTCGGTAGCCGCTGGATCAACGGGAGGCGCGCCCAAAACCACGACCGGGTCACTGATCAACGCGGGACCGTCATTGGGCCGGATTTGCAATTGTAGAGCGTGGTTTCCCACCGGCAAAACGTCATCAGGTGTCCAAACCCATTCCCCCCGGTCATTGGTGGGCAGTTGGGCGACTTCGGTGCCATTGCGAAATACTGAGACCACATCGCGTGGGTTAGCCCGGCCTGAGGCCACCACCGACCCTGCCTTATTGACCAGCACCGTATCAAAACTGGGACGGACCAAATCACCCGCGGCCGGGTTGGTCGCCGAGGGTGAATCCTCCCCGGGCTCAGCCATATCGGCGGTATCATCTGCAGTCACCGCCGGCGATGGGCCACGCGGGGTAATCAAGCCCAGATCCGATGGCGCGTCGGGGACTTGGCTACTCTGCTGACCTAACATCCAGCTCCCGGCCACAACCAAGGCCAAGATAATGCCACTTAGCCAAAAGCCAATCGATGACGCTGATGAACGATCCCGTTGTGCCACCGTTAAATAACCATCCGTTAAATCATTATCCGTTGTAAGCCATAGTCACCGAGAGGTGCGAATACACCCGGTATAGCTTAAACCACCTGCCCACATACCCCATGTCTGATGCCCAGACTGCACTAGAGTTTCGATGCCATAAGGATCAGCCTGGACTGACCAAACCCATGACGGGCAGGATAGTTAACCTATGTGACGCTGCCGCTTACAGATCACAAGTTAATTAATCTAGCACAGCTTTCGTGGCAGATGTGCGGCCCATGGTTGTGGTTGCCGCTAAATAGGGCTAAGTTCCGGCGAATTTTAAGTCGCGACTTACTTGGTTAAGTGGGATTGTCCACGGGATCAAAACGACAAAGCGGTTACTGAATAAGTCTTATGTCTCACATTAAAAGCGTTTGTGTGTATTGCGGTTCTTCCAACCGTATTTCCGATGATATCAATCAAGTGGCCACCCTGATGGGCACTGCCTTGGCCGAGAAAGGCATCACCACCGTTTATGGTGGCGGCCATGTGGGTCTTATGGGCATGACAGCCGATGCGGCACTCGCTGCCGGTGGCGAAGTGATCGGTATTATCCCCGACCATTTGCAGCGGGCTGAGGTCCAGCACCAGGGGCTTACTGAATTGCTGGTCACCGACAGTATGCACACGCGCAAACGCCTAATGGTGGACCGCTCTGACGCCTTCATCGTGTTGCCCGGCGGGCTTGGCACGTTGGATGAGATGTTTGAGATCCTCACCTGGCGTCAGCTCGAGCTGCATGACAAGCCAGTGATCATGGTCAACTGGCGCGGTTATTGGGACAAAATCATCGCCGCCATTGATCATGCTGTTGAGGTTGGGTTCGTCGGCGCCAAACACCGCGATCGTTTGATTATCGTTGATGATGTAGAGGGCGCCATGAAAGCCCTTGATGAGGCGGAAACCCCTGCCTTTGACGCCCGCACCGACGAAATCTAAACCACCCCATCGGTGGCCATCGGCGATGCTTGTGCAGGCATAGCCAAGGCCAATAACCGGTGTTATAAGCGAGCGAACAACATCAGAAGGCACGGGGTCCCGGTCGCAGACCACACCGGCCCATCACCGCAGAACCAGCAGAGGCTCCATGAGCAAGATCAAAGTGGATAATCCCGTCGTCGAACTCGATGGCGATGAAATGACTCGCATCATCTGGCAGTGGATCAAAGACCAGCTGATCCTTCCCTATCTTGATGTGGATTTGAAATATTTCGATCTCGGCGTGGAAGCGCGCGACAAGACTGACGATCAAATCACGATCGATAGCGCCAAGGCCATCCAACAATATGGCGTTGGGGTTAAATGCGCGACCATCACCCCTGATGAAGCACGGGTTGAAGAATTCGGCCTCAAGAAAATGTGGAAATCGCCCAACGGCACGATCCGCAACATCCTGGGCGGCACCGTGTTTCGTGAGCCAATCATCATCTCGAATGTGCCCCGCATTGTGCCTAGCTGGACCAAACCCATGGTGATTGGTCGCCATGCTTTTGGTGACCAGTATCGCGCCACCGATATGGTGGCTAACGGACGTGAGACGTAAGCACGACCAGGTTTCAGCGCAGCTTCCATGCCAAGCTCTAATCTGGAAGAGCTCACTTTTACATTGT
>JBCCBF010000309.1:0-3414 GCA_039814445.1 Pseudomonadota bacterium | reverse complement strand
TCATCATCGAAGTGCCGGTGCGTTCTGACCCGATAAAGTATGAAATGGATAAAGACACCGGGGGTCATGATGGTCGACCGGATTTTAGGCACCTCCATGCATTACCCGGTCAATTATGGGTTTATACCGAACACGCTTTCCGGTGATGGGGACCCCGTGGATGTGATGGTCATGTGCGATATCCCGATCAATAGCGGCGCGTTGGTTAAAGCACGACCCATAGGCGTGATGATGATGACCGATGATGGCGGGGAAGACGAAAAGATCCTGGCCGTGCCCACGGATAAAACCAGCCAGATTTTTCGCCAGTATCAAAGCTATTCCGACCTACCGATCCCGTTCTGCAATCAAATCGAGCATTTCTTCAGCCATTACAAAGATCTGGAACAGGGCAAGTGGGCAAAGGTTGAAGGCTGGGGCGGCCCCGCCGAAGCAGCAAAATATATCCTAGACGGCATTGCCCGCGTCAGTGGCGAGAAGTAGGCGCCTTATGATTGGGTATCTCGCCTTCGGTCATTAGTCTGAGCAAGGTTTGTCGTGATAACATCAACTATAAGACACACGAAAGATCACTGTAGAACTAGCGCCTTCTTCCGTTCCATAGTGGCCAGATCAGACCGCTCATTTTAGAACATGGAAATCCATATGAACGCCTTGATCTGGTGCCTATCGGGCCTGTCATTATTCTTAGGCTTGTTTGCCCTGGGCTTGGGGCCAGCAGCGCGGGTGGGGCTGATCACCCATGGCGATGGTATTGGCCTGTTGCTGGGTATTGCCATTCCCGTGGCGCTGTGTTGCCTGGGTTGCTTATTGGCTGTGGGCCTTGCCACCTGGCGCTATCCGGCGCTTTTGGGGCTGACTATTGCCTGCCTGGTGCCGTCCTTGGTGGCCACGGCTGGCTTGCTTCATATGAAGCTTATGGTGGATAGCTACCCGCTGATTCACGATATCACCACAGACCCCGAAAACCCGCCACAGATCATCGCGGGCGTTCAAGCGCCCCGCAGCAACCCGTCCGCTTACAACCGGGATGAGGCAGTCCCGCAACATGCCGATGACCAAACCCTTTACGCCGCCCAAAAGGCCGGGTTCCCAGAGATTGAAACCCTGACCCTACCCATGAATAGCCTCACAGTGCAAACTCAAGTGACCAAGGCATTCGAGGCCATGGGGCTTGATATTCAAGCCGTGGGGCCGGTAGCAGAGGGCACCGAGACCATCCGGATTGAGGCGACCGATACATCCCGTTGGTTCGGGTTCATCGATGATGTGGTGGTGCGGATCATCCCCCTATCCCCGACCGAAAGTCAGGTGGATATCCGATCCAAGTCACGGATCGGCATGTCGGATTTAGGGGCTAATGGCAATCGGGTATTGGCGATTATGAACCGCTTGCGCCCGCCAAGCCCAGATTCCTAAGAGGGCGCCCTGGGGCTAGGGACTCAACGGCCTTCATGATGCCCGCCGCATCAATCCCGTAATGGCGGTATAGATCAGCGATCGTGCCGGTTTGCCCAAAATGCTCAACCCCTAGGGACCGAGAGCGATGGCCATAAACACCAGCCAGCCACCCCAAGGTCGCCGGGTGTCCATCCAACACGGTGACCAAGGCAGTATGGTTTTGCACCCCGCCTAGCAACCGTTCCACATGGCTCAGGGCCTCTGACGCCCCGCGCTCGCGGGCCCGTTGGGCGGCGGTCCACCCGGCATAAAGACGATCAGCGGAGGTAATAGCCAACAACCCCACATCGCGGCGGTCCTCCGCCATCATGCCAACGGCCTCAATCGCCTCAGGGGCCAAGGTGCCGGTATAGGCAATAACCGCCTGGGCATTAGGGCCTGGCTCGCGCAGCCAATAGGCGCCCGCGATAATATCCTCAGCCAAACTTACAGTCATGGTGCGTTGGGGCTGTTCCACGGGTCGGGTGGAGAGCCGTAGATAAACGGAGCCACCGGTTTGATCGCGCAGCCAGGTCTGTTCATCAGGGTCCCCTTCCCCGTCACGCTGCATATATTCGAACCCAAAGCGCATGATCACCGCAAGCTCATCGAGAAAGGCCGGCTCAAATGCCGCCAAGCCATCCTGGGCCATGCCCACCAATGGGGTGCCCATGGATTGATGCGCCCCGCCCTCGGGGGCCAGGGTAACCCCTGAGGGTGTAGCCACCAGCATGAACCGGGCATCCTGGTAGCAAGCGTAATTCAGCTGGTCAGCCCCGCGATAGATGAACGGGTCATAGACCGTACCAATTGGCAAAAGCCGTTCCCCATGGATGGCGTGGGACAACCCCAAAGCCGATAGCATCAAGAACAGATTTGATTCAGCGATGCCCAATTCCATGTGCTGACCACTGGGGCTGAACGACCATTTATAGGTCGAGGGAATACGCTCGGCCTTAAAGGTATCGCTCAGTTCTTCCACGGAAAACAGGCCCCGCCGATTAACCCAATTGCCCAAATTGGTGGACACGGTCACATCGGGCGATGTGGTCACCAGGCGGGCGGCCAAGTCCTGATCCTCGCGGCCAAGATCGTTCAAAATCTGGCCAAAACCAGCCTGGGTGGACACTGGCTTATCCTTGGGCTCCGGATAGGTCAGGGTCGGTGGCACGGGGATGGTTGCGGCCTGGTGCCGGCGGCGCCCCTTGGCAAAGAATGGTGCGTTCTTGACAGCCGCGGCCAATTCATCAGCGCGCGCGGTCATCCCCGCCCATGGCTCCCATTCTTGCCCCTCGGGCACGGCCATGGCCTGTTGAAACGCCGCCATTTGGTCGGGTGTCATCAAGCCGGCGTGGTTATCCTTATGGCCCGCCAGTGGCAGGCCGAAGCCTTTGATGGTGTAGCACAAGAACAGAGTTGGTCGGTCATGGCGCGACGCGGCCTCGAACGCCTCTAGCAAGGAGGGCATGTCATGCCCCCCCAGATTGCTCATCAACGCCGCCAGCTCATCATCCGAGCGCTTTTCAATTAGGCGGCTCACGGCCCCTTGGTCGCCTAATTCATCGAGCAAGCGCTGACGCCAAGCAGCCCCCCCTTGGAAGGTCAGCGCCGAATAAAGCTGGTTGGGGCAATCTTCGATCCATTGCTTCAGCTGATCACCGCCAGGCTCAGCAAAGGCGGCTTCTTGTATTTTACCATGGCGGAGGATGACCACATCCCAACCAAAGTTGCGAAACATGGTTTCAAGCTTGGCCCATAAGCCTTCACGGATCACGCCATCAAGGGATTGCCGGTTGTAATCCACCACCCACCAGCAATTCCTCAACTCATGCTTCCACCCCTCGAGCACAGCTTCATAGATATTGCCCTCATCCATCTCAGCATCACCGACCAGGGCCACCATCCGACCCATCTCGGCTGGGTCCAACCACGCGTGGGCAGTGACATAATCCTGTACCAGGGAGGAAAACAATG
>JBCCBF010000307.1:0-3444 GCA_039814445.1 Pseudomonadota bacterium | reverse complement strand
GGGAGGTGGAGCGTGCGGACGTCATGATGGACGGATCTCGGAGGTCGAAGGGCTGGGGCACCGTTCGATTCAGCACGCCGGTGAGCAGGAAACAGAGCTGCGTAGTGCGAAGGATGAAGCGGAACGGGCCAGCCAGCAAAAATCCCAGTTCCTGGCGCTGATGAGCCATGAGCTGAGGACCCCGCTTAACGCGATTTTGGGCTTTGCCGAAGGCATTGAAACCAAGCAGTTCGGCCAGCTTAAAAAGCAATATGTGGAATATGCCTCGGTGATCCGGGAGAGTGGCGACCATTTGCTCTCGGTGATCAATGATATCCTCGACCTGTCGAAAATCGAGGCCGGCGAGATGAGCCTGGCGCCCGAGAAGATCGACCCAGGCCGGTCTTTACGCTCTGCCCTGCGGATACTGAAAGAAAAGGCAAAGGTGGCTGATTTGAAGGTCACGGTGGATGTG
Source organism: Pseudomonadota bacterium (assembly GCA_039814445.1). Classification (GTDB taxonomy): domain Bacteria; phylum Pseudomonadota; class Alphaproteobacteria; order TMED2; family TMED2; genus TMED2. The sequence continues at coordinate 2,990 of JBCCBF010000307.1, read as the reverse complement.
GAACCATCCCTACCGGCCCTATTGGCTGATGAGCGCGCCGTACATCAAATGCTGTTAAACCTTCTGGCAAACGCCATCAAATTCACTGCCCCCGGTGGTAAGATATTGATGGAAGCCAAGCGGCATCACGATGACTTAATCCTCAGCGTCACCGATACCGGTATTGGTATTGCACCCGGTGACATTGATGCCGTGCTGCGCCCCTTCGGCCAGGTGGAAGACACGCTAAAGCGGAAAGAGCAAGGTACCGGGCTTGGTGTACCGCTCACAAAATCACTGATCGAGCTTCATGGTGGACGCTTGGATATTTACAGTAAGCTGAACGAAGGCACGCGCATGTGCTTGGTGTTCCCACCAGACTGTCAAACCGAGGTCGCCAGCCGCGCTAGTATGAGCGCGTCTTAAGCCACGATCATGGATGACACCTCCCTTCCCGTTGCGGCTGGTTCTGACCGTCACCCACCGAAAGCCCGCGATCTAAATACCGGCAACGGTACGCAGATCAGCGATGCCGGTGATGGGGCTGAGGCGACAAACCAACCACCGCAGATGGACCCACCCAGCGCGGCATCGCTCAAGGCCAAGCAAGATGCCCAAACGGCGTATCTGAAAGGCTGGGTCAAACCGTTCAAACCGCGGATTTACCTCTCGGTCCTTTTGGGCTTGGCGGCGGGCTTGTGCTTGATCGGGCAAGCAGCCCTGTTGGCCCATCTCTTGTTTCACACGGTCGTGGAAAACACGCCCATTAACAGCCTGCTTTGGACCCTCGGTGCCATGGCCGTCTTGATCCTAATCCGTGGCGGGTTGATGGGGTTGGCCGAGCGGGTCGGGGTGGCGACAGCCGTGGCCCTGAAAACCCAAATCCGTGAAACCCTGTGGCGCCGATTTGCTGATGCTGGCCCTGATTTCATCGCCGCAACAGGCAGCGGGCCGATCTTAACCGGGCTCTATGATCAGATCGAAGCGCTGGATAATTATATTGCCCGCTACCTGCCCCAACGCATGTTGGCGGGGCTGATCCCGCTGGCGATCTTTTGTGCGGTATTGCCAGTGAATTGGCTGGCGGCCCTGGCGCTGTTGGTCACGGGGCCTGTTATCATCCTGATGATGGCATTGGTGGGGTTGGGCGCGGCCGATGCCAGCCGTAAGCAGATGCTGGCCCTTGAACGGCTGGGCGGTTACTTCGTTGATCGTTTGCGTGGGCTTGAAACCCTCAGGCTCTTCGGCCAGGCCGAAGCCGAAAGACAGCGGGTGGAGATTATCTCCCATGGTTTCCGACAGCGAACCATGAGTGTCCTGAGGCTCGCGTTCTTATCCTCGGCTGTGCTGGAGTTTTTCAGCGCGATTGCGATTGCCGTCTTGGCGGTGAATATCGGCCTAGCCCTGCTTGGTCTTTTCACCCTAGGCCCCTTGGGCGACATCACGCTTTACGCAGCGCTATTCATCTTGATCCTGGCGCCTGATTTTTACCTGCCGTTGCGCCAGCTGGGCCAGTATTACCATGACCGCGCCACCGCACTGGCCGCCGCTGACAGCCTGATGGCGTTGGAACGCCAGGCAGCAAGCTATAACCCCAGGGCCGATAGTGATGGCAATGGTGACGGTGATACTGATCAGGTGACTAAAAGCCATCCGGCAACGGCGCGTGAGCCGCGCATTGACACAGCCGCGATAGGGCCAAACACGCCAGAGAGCGTGCAAGCGCTTATCGATTTTCGCGGTGTGGATTTGACCTATGATGGCGATCGTCCCGCCTTGAAAGGCATCAGCCTCACCATTCAACCCGGCGAAAAACTCGCGATTGTTGGGCCCAGCGGCAGTGGCAAGACCAGCTTGCTCAAGCTATTGCTAGGCTTTGCCATACCGACCAGCGGGATGATTACCATTGACGATCAACCCCTAGGCGACCAGATCAGCCGCGCCCAGTTACGTGACCAGATTGCCTGGATCGGCCAACGCCCCCATCTGTTTCGTGGCACGATCGCCAGCAACATAGCCCTGGCCGCACCCCAAGCAGGCCGCGCCGCGATTGAACAAGCCGCAGAAAAAGCCGGCGTATCATCTTTTGCAAATTCCCTGCCCCAGGGACTGGATACGCCGCTGGGTGATAACGCCGCCGGGGTCTCAGGCGGTGAAGCCCAGCGTATTGCCATCGCCCGCGCCATACTCGCGGACCGGCCGATCCTGATCATGGACGAGCCCACCGCCAATTTAGACCGAGAAACGGCCGACCGCTTAATCGCCAGCCTTCAAGATCTGATCCCGGGCCGCACGGTGATCATGACCACCCACAGCCCCGCGATGCTGCGCCTCGCCGACCGGGTGATTGGCCTGCGTGATGGTCAGGTGATCAAAGAACACGCCCTCAACACCTTGATTGATGAGGCAGGCCGGTGACGCAGGATAACAACCACACGCCTACTACGCCTGACGCGCCAGATTATAACGGCCCAATTCTACGGCGTTTGATCAAACAAATGGCCGGGCGGAGCCTTTGGATGATCGGTGGTGGGGTGCTGGCCCTCATCGCCACGGTGTCTGCCATCGGCCTGTTGATGACGGCTGGGTGGTTTATCACCGCCAGCGGCCTGGCTGGTCTGGTCGCCGTGGGCGGGGCCATTGGCTTCAACTTCCACTTTCCATCAGGCATGATCCGCGGGTTTGCCTTAAGCCGAACGGGTGGTCGCTATGCAGAACGGGTGGTGACCCACGAAGCCACATTCCGTGCCCTAACAGATTTGAGAATATGGCTGTTTGGGCGGATAATCCCCCTGGTCCCGGGACGGCTTAATGAATTGCGCCTGGGTGATGTGCTCACCCGTCTGACCAGTGACATCGACCAATTGGACGCGATCTACCTGCGGCTGTTGGTACCCAGCGCCATCGCCCTGGTGGTGACGATTACGCTTGGCATTATCATGGGATGGTACGTGCCGATGATGGCGGTCACCGTGCTGGGGTGCAACGTCGAATATCTGACCATTGAAGGC
>JBCCBF010000251.1:0-4456 GCA_039814445.1 Pseudomonadota bacterium | reverse complement strand
GGCCGTGGAGCAAGGCCAGGACGGGGGTATCTGCACCCTAATTGTCACCGTGGAAAAGCATGTCCCCGCCCCACGGCGCAACCTGCCCTACCGGGTTGATGTGCGTGATGAAACAGGCAGCATTCAGCTGATTTTCTTCCATGCTCGCGGTGATTATTTGCTCAAACAATTACCGCCCGGCGAAGCGCGCTTGATATCGGGCAAGTTTGAGTGGCGCCATGGCAAGGCCCAGATGGTGCATCCCGATATCATCGAACGCCCCGAATTGAAGGACCAGGTCGCCCGGGTTGAACCGGTTTACGGCTTGACCGCAGGGCTAACCCTCAAGGTGATGCAAAAAGCCATGGGCGATACGCTGCCACGGGTGCCAGCCATGCCGGACTGGCTGCCCGCTGGGTTAGAAAAACGTGAAAAATGGTCTGATTTTACCATTAGTATAAATGGGTTACATGGCAGTTCTGATACACCGCCAATGCTAACAACCGACGCCCCAGCTCGGCGGCGGTTGGCCTATGATGAATTGCTAGCTGATCAGCTTGCCTTGGCGCTGGTCCGTAACCGTCAACGCAAAAGCCATGGGCGGGTCTTGCCACCGGCTGGGCCGTGGCGCGCCCGCGCCCTTGCCGCCCTGCCCTTTGCCCTAACCGGCGCCCAGGAGCGAGCGCTCAGGGATATTGACCATGATTTAGGCGCTCCCACCCGCATGTTGCGCTTGCTGCAAGGCGATGTGGGGAGCGGTAAAACAATTGTGGCCTTTTTAACCGCCCTCCGCGCCATGGAAGCGGGCTATCAAGCGGCATTAATGGCCCCAACCGAGCTTCTAGCCCGCCAACATCTGGAAACCATTCAGCCCTGGGCTGATGCCTGTGATGTACGGGTCGCCTTGATCACCGGCAAGGTGGATCGCCGAACCCGCCAGGCCAACCAAGTACAGCTGGAAGACGGCACGATCAAGCTCGCCATCGGCACCCATGCCCTGTTCCAAACCAAGGTTGATTTCGACAATCTGGGGTTGGTCATCGTGGATGAACAACACCGTTTTGGTGTGGGCCAGCGGCTCGCCCTGGGTGATAAGGGGGACCGGGTTGATATGCTGGTGATGACTGCGACCCCAATCCCACGCACGCTCAGCATGACCGCCTATGGGGATATGGATGTGTCAATCTTGGATGAAAAGCCACCGGGTCGGCAGCCGGTTACAACCCGGGCGGTGACCAATGATCGCCTCGCCGATGTGATCGAACGGCTCAAAGTCGCTACCAGCAAGGGTGAGCGCGCCTATTGGGTCTGCCCCCTGGTTGAAGACTCTGAAAAGGTCGACCTGGTGGCCGCCGAACAACGGGCCGCGACGCTGGAGAAACAATTGCCCGGGCAAGTGGGCTTGGTCCATGGCCGTATGGAAACCGCCGAAAAAGATGCCGTGGTCAGCGCGTTCGCCCGGGGTGATTTATCCGTGTTGGTCGCCACCACCGTGATTGAGGTGGGTATCAACGTACCCGAAGCCACCATCATGGTGATCGAAGATGCCAACCGCTTTGGGTTGGCCCAGCTACACCAATTGCGCGGTCGGGTTGGCCGTGGCGATAAGCCATCGAGCTGTGTGTTGCTTTACCAGAATAAGGCGGGCGCCACCGCGCGTGACCGATTAAAAATACTACGAGAAACTGATGACGGCTTTCGTATTGCCGAGGAAGATTTGCGCCTGCGTGGGGCCGGGGAAATGCTGGGCACGCGCCAAGCGGGATTGCCTGGGTTTAAAATCGCTGATTTGGACCATCATCAAGATTTATTACAGATGGCCCACCAGGATGCACGGATGATTGTTGATCAAGATCCTGAGTTAAAGGCCGCGCGAAGCGATGCCTTGCGGGTTCTTTTGTATTTATTCGAACGCGATGCGGCGATCCGCTATCTCAAGTCAGGGTAAGGGTTTAGACGCTGCTCTTCACGGGTTTTAACGTCCGCTCAGGGGCCTCTGACTGGTCTGGTGTCTCGTCACCATCGGCCAAGGCGCTGCGGTCAGGCGGGGTCACAATACCGCCCGATATCACCATCTTAATCCCCTCTTCCACCGTCATATCCAACACCACCAAATCACGCCGTGGCACAAACAGCAGAAAACCAGAGGTCGGGTTGGGTGTGGTCGGCAAAAAGATATTGATAACAGTGTCATCGGTCAGGTTTTGCACCTCGCCCTCGGTCACGCCCGTGACAAACCCTACGGCAAAGACGCCGCGCCGGGGGTATTCGAGCAAAACAACCTGGCGGAAAGCATTGGATTGTTGCGCCAGCACCGTCTCAAATATTTGTTTTAACGCCCCGTAAACACTGCGAACAACGGGCATCCGCGCCACGATATTCTCGCCGATCTTAACCAGATACTTGCCCAAGACCCCGGCAGCGAAAAACCCAATCGCCAGCAGCGCCAACACCGTTAAAATCAGGCCGGAACCGGGGATTTGAAAGGGCAGATAAAGCGCAGGATATTTGTCGACCGGCAGAAACGACTGCACCATGTTATCGACCAGGTCGATGATCAGCCATATCAGGGAAATGGTGATGGCAATCGGCGCTGTCACCAAGATGCCAGTAATCAGATAGTTCCGCAGCCGCGCCACCAGGCTCGCAGACCGCGTAGGCGTGACCTCAGGCGGGGATGCGGGCTGGGTCGTGGTTGGCGGTGTCTCATCATTCATGCCGGGCGTTCTTTCGGGTCACAGCGGTGTTTGCTCAATGGATAACGGTTGATCCTAAGATTGCTTAAGTGTGTGATAACGCCGGTCCTGGCAAGGGCTTTATCGCCCGTGCCCGTAAATTTGCCGCTGTTTTACGGATTGATTTCCAGATCACGGGCATAGGCCAGCAACTCGCCCTCAGCCTCGCGCATGATCTGCTCCGCATCATAGCGTTCGGTTTGAAGCCGTTGAACAACGTCTTCTTGGCGATTGAGATCACTCAGATATCGCCGATACAGATCGGAATCCCGCGGCACAGACGTAAGCAGGCGTCGCACCCGTTCCTGGTCCTGGGAACGTTGGTCCAAGCGGTTTTGGATGCCATCCACGACCCGGCGTTGATCCTCCACCCGCTGCTTATAGGTGGCCAGGGTCGCCATGACCTGGCGCAACTCCTCAGACAGGGTCCTGGCGGCGGCAAAGGTTGCGATCAAGCTGCCATCAATCGACGTTAGCTCATAGCGCTGAGCGATCGGGCGCATGAGCGTCACCGTGATCTCACGCTCACTCTCGGCCTCCACCGTGACCGGCACGCGATAAGCGGTGTTGGTTTCTTCCACCCCCTCGATCTCACTGGCCAAATCCCAACCGGACTGTTTGGGGTGCTCTAAAATCACCGTACGGCTACGGGGATGGGTGTTTTCAATTTTGTAAACAGTCTCGCTTAACTGATTGACATTCAGCCGTAAAATTCCGTCGATAATGCTGCCACCAACTTTCCGTTCACTGAATTTCGGATCACGGACCACCGATACTTGTTGGTCGAGGGCAAAGCTCAACAGGCGGCTATCACCCGCTGGTAGGGGCGATAGCTGGGCATCCCCGGCGAAATTAGCGGGGCCGGCACTCTCTGCCGTGGCGTAGAGTGTCACCACGCCCGGCGGCAGGCTCGTCTCACCATCATTGGTGAGTTTGACGCTGGCCAGGGGGTGGCTGGCATGGGTGTTGGGGTTATAGAGCGCCACCTGTTCGGCCGCCACATCCCGCGCGATAATCGGCAGCATGATTGACGATCCACTGGTGACGGTCACAGGCTCGGGATAGCGGAACACCACCTGGGTCGCCGCCTCCTGGCTCTCAGCCGCAATCACCTCAGCCGGAGCCATGGCAGTCTCTGGCATCGCTTGATCAAGCTCTGCTGCCATTGGCGACGCAGCCATCACCATACTATTAGCCCCCATTGATCCGGATGCGAATTGCCGGGACCGCCGCGCGGCGAACTCTTCACGGATTTGCCCGGTTTCAACCGATTTATCCATGGCAACGCTGCCGCCATCCACTGAGGGTAAGACCCGGCCTAGTACTTCCACGGGAATGGCTGGCCGGTCCACGTAGTAGCTCTCATAGAGGGCTTGGCGGAAGGTCACGGGGTTGCCCGAGGTCACCACCAATTCCACCTCATCCCAATCCTGCCCGGACATATTCTCCAGGATTGCCCAACCGGTTAATTGAGCCGTGCCGCTATCATCGCCTTCGACGACCGATAAGCGATAAGACGACTTCCACAGGGGCGCTGCCACCACATAGCCAAGCCGTATATCCCGCTGCCCCTGGCCGAATAGGTTCACGGCCAATTGGCGTCGGTCCTGACGCCGGTTTTCGGCTATCGCCAGGAGTGCGCGGTCGATCTGTGCTTGCACTTCGGCATCGCGGAAGGTGACAGCGCCGCTTTGCTCCAGCACCACGCTGACCAGACCATTTTCCGTCAGCAGATTGACCCG
>JBCCBF010000294.1:0-3678 GCA_039814445.1 Pseudomonadota bacterium | reverse complement strand
CTGACCGAAGACCCGGCCACGGGGTCAGATAGTGCCATATTGGCGGCCTATATGCATCGGCGTGCTGATGATCAGCCCCAGCGTTTACATATTACCCAAGGGGTTGAGATGGGGCGGCCCAGCACCATTGAAACCGACATGGTCCTGACCCCAGATGGTCAACAAAAACACGCTGTCATTGCCGGGCAATGTGTGGCAATGATGGAAGGCAAGCTACTGATTTAGATCAGATTTCTTCTTTTCCTAAACGCAGCCAATCGGGCAGGGCTAGCTTGGCGCTGGCGTCACCCACCTCAAAAGAGGCGCTGGTTTCTTGAGCCGCTGTGATCCCCGCTAAGCGCATGAGGGCCAGGGCTTGATCCCCAAAAGCGGAGCGGGTCTCGCCCACGGATTTGCCATTCAACATGACCGCCGTACCGTAATCGGGCAAAGGGCCGTTGATGGTTAAGGGCACCAGCTGCTTTTTCACCAAGCCACGATACCGGGTGCGAGCGGTCAGCTCTTGCCCCATGAAGCAGCCCTTATCCCAATCAACCCCGCCGAGCTGATCAATATTGCATTCGAGCATGGTGGATTTATCAATCTCCATGTCCCGTGCCCCATCAGGAATACCGAGAGCTAAGCGATGCTCCTCATAGGCAGCATGGGGCAGCACTGGTAAGCCTTGTGCCTCAAGCGCGTGATGGGCGCCATCGGCGTTCTGGGCGATCAATCGTTGTCCAAGGGCCGGGTTCCGTGGATCCTCAAAGAGGGCATAATCGGCGGCCATATCCTCAGGGTTTAGGGTTACGCTATCCCCATGAATGGCGGCGACTAACACCGGCTGCTCCCACTGGCCTAGGGTGACCTTAGCCCGCAACTTGAACAAGCGCAGGCGTTTGGCCAGATCAGCCGCACGGTCACCCGCGGTTTCCAGCCAGAATTCCTGTTCGCCCTGTCGCCACAACATGAAATCGTATGAAAACTTCCCCTGCGGTGTGAGCAGGCAGCCATAAACGGATGATTTTAATTGAAGTTTTTCGCTGTCTACCGTGATCAATCCTTGCAGGAAATGAGCTGCCTCCTCGCCGCTGATGGTGATCACAGCCCGGTCGTCTAACGGGATATAGCCAGGTATCATGGGGTCATTTCTCATCGTAAATGACGCGCGCAAGGCGTCGAGGGAAGGGGCGTAAGCCTGGGCATGGGCGTTGGCAGAGCGTTGTCGAAAAGCCTTACTGGCAAGCACCAAAGGGCAAACACCAAAAGGCTAAACAAAAGCAAATCAAACAACGGCAACAGGTCAGGCCCATGGATCGCTTATGACCAGATGTAAGCACTCCGCCCGCAGATGCCAAGATTTGCTGATAACAGATCCATGGTTTTGACCATCACCAGGGTGTAAACTCGCCCCCGGGTCAGGTTTCCCTTGCCTTCGGCCGCCACCATGGCCATTACAGCCGATAGTAATCCTCTGCCATAGGGCCGGGACCACGGCCTTGTTGTGGCTGGTTCTTTGCCTATCCTTCGACCATTCCCACCGCTCGCTCACGGGCTTAACCATGGCTGATAATATCCTCTTCATTACCTCAAACCGGCTTGGCGATGCCGTGCTGTCCACCGCCGTCTTGGCGGCGTTGTTGGATGAGCATCCGCAAGCCCGGTTGACCATTGCCTGTGGTCCCTTGCCAGCCCCCTTATTTGCCACCATGCCCAACCGCCCGCGCTTGATCCCGATGCCAAAGCGGCGGTATGGCGGCCATTGGTGGCGCCTATGGCGTGAGGTGGCCAGGGAACGCTGGGATATTGTGGTGGATTTGCGCGATAGTGCGGTATCCCGTTTGGTTCGCGCCCGTAAGCGTCTGATATTCCGTGCCTTACCCGATTCAGCGGGCCGGCATAAGGTGGACCAATTCGCTGAACGCTTAAAGCTGCCAACCCCCTTGATGCCAAGGCTCTGGTTTTCTGACAGCCAAATCAGCGCAGCGCGTGAGCATATGCAGCCAGAAAAAGGCCCAATTCTGGCGGTTGGCCCCGCCGCCAACTGGGCGGGTAAAGAATGGCCCATGGACCGTTATCAAGCGCTTATCGATAAGCTGACCGCCAGCGATGGGCCCTTGCCCCAGGCGCGGGTGGCCGTGTCTGCTGCGCCCAATGAGCGCCAACAAGCGATTGCCGCTTGGGACCGGGTGCCTGAAGACCGGCAAATTGATTTGATGCGCAACACCGATCCGGCTTTTGCGGCGGCCTGTCTGACCCATGTGGATTTGTATGTGGGCAATGACAGCGGCCTTATGCATATCGCCGCGGCCGTCGGCGTGCCCACGGTAGGGTTATTCGGCCCATCCGATGACCGGATTTATGCCCCTTATGGCCCACGTACCACCTGGGTGCGCTCACCGATTTCAAAGGCGGAGTTGATCCGCGCGGTTGATGCGGGTGAGCGGCCCTTGCCGAGCTTGATGGATGAGATCGATAGCGGTGACGTGGAAGTGGCTTGTCATCATATTTTAAACGCGACGCATGAGGCGGATCCGGCAAAGCCAGGCAACCCGGCAAATCAAGCGCCATCGATGGTCGCGGATCAATCGTGATGCCCTCGCTGGCGCCGCCAGGCCAAGATGGACCGATCATGATCCTTCAGCCCTTGCCCGGGGTGGGGGATATGGTGTGGCATCTACCCGCCATTCACCGTCTGGCCGCTTTGCATCCTGACCGCGAGAAAGTCTTGCTGACCAAACAGCGTAGCCGCGCGGATGAGTTGTTTGCGGCCGATCCGGCGATTGACCGGGTGATTTGGGTGGATCGTGCCGAAAAACATGCGGGCCCTGGGGGCTTTCGGGCGCTGATTAACGACCTGCGGCAAGAGGGGTTCGCCCGATCTTATCAACTGCACCACAGTAGCCGGTATGCCGGGGCGATCGCTGGCGCTGGGATACCCGAGCGTTTTGCCTATGGCACGACGGCGGTGACCCGGTGGCTCAGCCAGCCGCCCCATTTAGGCACGGCCATGCGCCGGGACCATCCGATTGATCTCGCCAACCAATTCATCGAGCTTTTGGATGCGCCGCCTGTGGATCACGCCGATCAGCTGCGGGTGTCGCCTGAACTCGCCAATCAGGTGCAGCAGAATTTCGCGGGCTTCCCAAAGCCTTGGATCGCCATTGGTGTGGGCAGCTCAGAGGCCTTTAAGCAATGGGGGGCTGAACGGTTTGCGTCGTTCGTGGCAGCCCTGGCGGCAAAGCAGCCCGCTACCTTCTTTTTGTTAGGTGGGCCGGGCGAGGCGGCGTTCCAGCTGGTGATTGAGGCGGCCTTAACCGGCTCTGGGGCGTCACGCCTGGTGGCGGGGTTTGAATGGCCCATCTCCCACATCATCGCGGCACAAGCGGCCATGGATGCCTATGTGGGCAACGACACGGCGTTTTTAAACATTTCCGCGGCGGTGGGGGTGCAAGCATTCGGCTTATTCGGCGCGACCGAGCCGTTGCGCTATTCGCCCTTGATCGAAGCGATCATGCCCGAGGATGGTCCCATCAGCTGTGAAGACGGTATGGCCCGAATCCATCCAGCTAAACTGGCAGACCAGCTGTCCGAACGCCTGTTCAATCATCGCTGATATTACGAATCGAAAGCCGTTATCTTATTATATCAATGGCTTAAAGCGAATCGCTCAGTCTGTGCCTGACAGGCTCTAATAGG
>JBCCBF010000069.1:0-10263 GCA_039814445.1 Pseudomonadota bacterium | reverse complement strand
TTTTAGCCCCAATCGCTGCATCGCTCGCACTTCTAATGTTTCCATCGCCTCAGCGCTATGATCATGGTCGTGGTCAAAGCCCACTAAATGAAACAACCCGTGTACCACCAGGTGGCTCACATGTTGCGAGACAGTAATATCCCGCGCTTTGGCTTCGCTTGCAACTGTCTCGAACGCTAAGGCCAGATCGCCCAAGGGAATGACGGCATCATCAGGCCAGCTAGGCGTGTCGTGATCGAGCTGTGGGAACGACAATATATTCGTCGGCTTATCCTGGTGGCGATAATCACGGTTCAGCTGTTGCACCTGCTCGTCGCCAGTCAGCAAGGCTGATATCTCCAGGGCATTGCCGGTGATCACCCCGGGCATCTGGCCCGTGTCTTCCAGCGTGTCTAGCCCGGCTTGTAAGGCCCGTTGGATCACCAATTCAGCGCCATCTGTGTCTAAAGCATCGCGCCTGCGTTCGTGTTCGTTATCCAGCAACAGGGTTAGGTCATGTGCCTGGGTCATGGGCGGTCGCTATCCTTGGCCCGGTTATCCGCCGCCGCTTTATCATAAGCGCGGACGATACGGCTCACTAGCTCATGGCGGACGATGTCATCGGCCTCAAAGCGGATCACGTCCATGCCCTCGACCCCACGCAGTACGTCGAGCGCTTCGATCAGGCCGGATTTGGTTTGGGGCGGCAGGTCAATTTGGCTCGGATCGCCGGTGATCACCATGCGGCTGTTTTCACCCAGCCGCGTCAGCACCATGCGCATTTGCATCGATGTGGTGTTTTGCGCCTCGTCCAAAATCACAAAGGCATTGGCGAGGGTTCGTCCGCGCATAAAGGCCAGGGGCGCCACTTCAATCTGGCCCGTTTCCAGCCGCTTGGCGGTACGTTCGGCGCCTAGCAAATCATAAAGCGCATCATAAATGGGGCGCAGGTAGGGGTCGACCTTATCGCGCATATCACCGGGCAGAAAGCCTAAGCGTTCACCCGCTTCCACCGCTGGGCGGGTTATAATGATTCGGTCTACTTCTTCGGCCAGGAACCGGCGCACGGCTTCGGCCACGGCCAAATAGGTTTTGCCCGTGCCCGCCGGGCCAATACCAAAGACTAAGGCATTATCGGCCATGGCTTGGAGATAGCGGCTCTGGTTGGGGCTGCGGGGCATCAGGCCGCCGCGGGCTTTGGCCCCTTGTTTGCCGGTATGCACATCGCCGCCCGCGCCAATGGCTTGTAAGGCGGCTTTCTTGGCCGTGTCATCCAGGCTGGATGTGGTCGAACGCAAGGTGGCATCCACCTCGGCATTGGCCACGGGTAGGCCGTGTTTCAAGCGTTGCCATAGGGTTTCAAGGGCGGTGCGGGCGGCACTCACCGCATCGGGCGGGCCGATCAGGCTCAAGACATTGCCACGGCCAGCGATTTGCAAACCCAGCTGGTGTTCAATACGGGCCAGATGTGCGCTGTGCTCACCACAAAGCTGGGCCAGCAAGCGATTATCATCAAATTCCATATCCACGCGGTTATCGAGGGATTGGTCGCTCAAGAGGCTGCCTCCAGGACAGGGTCGGCCATGTCCGGGCTTTGGGTTACCACATCACCGGTGAGGCTATTGGGTTTGGCCCCGGTGATCTTCACGTCCACAATCTGACCAAACAAGCGCTCATGCGCGCTCACATGCATCGACTGCATATGGGGGCTGCGACCGTGAAGCTGGCCGGGTACGCGGCCCTTGCGGTCGAACAACACGGGCAAGACCTGGCCAATCATCCGGCGGTTAAACGCATCCTGCTGGGCGTTGACCAATTGTTGCAAGGCTTGCAGGCGTTCGCTTTTGACCGCTTCGGGCACCTGGGTTTTGGCATCCGCCGCCGGGGTGCCGGGGCGGGTGGAATATTTAAAGGAATAGCATTGGGCGTATTCCACATCGGTGATCAGCCGCAGGGTGTCGGCAAAATCCTTATCGCTCTCACCTGGGAAGCCGACAATAAAATCCGATGACAGGGCCAGATCAGGCCGCGCGTCACGCAAACGGTCAATGATCCGGCGGTAGTCATCGGCCGTATGTTTGCGGTTCATGGCGTCCAGGACACGGTCAGACCCGGCCTGCACGGGCAGGTGCAAAAACGGCATCAACGCCGGGATGTCGCCATGGGCCTTGATCAGCGCGTCATCCATATCGCGGGGGTGCGAGGTGGTGTAGCGCAGCCGGTCCAGGCCATCGATCTCGGCCAGCTCATACATCAAGCGGGCGAGGCCCCAGGTGGCGCCATCGGCCGCCTCCCCGTGATAGGCGTTGACGTTTTGGCCCAGGAGGGTCAGCTCACGGGCCCCGCTGGCGACCAGGCGTTTCGCCTCATCGACCACTTGGGTGACCGGGCGGGAGAATTCAGCGCCGCGGGTATAGGGCACCACGCAAAACGCGCAGAATTTGTCGCAGCCCTCTTGCACGGACAGGAACGCGCTGGGGCCGGTGTTCTGGGTCTCTTCAGGCAGTTGGTCGAATTTCGCATCCACCGCAAAATCGGTGTTGATGACCCGCTTTTGCCCCGTACCCTTTTCCACCGCCGCGATCATCTCAGGCAGGGCGTGGTAACTTTGTGGGCCAAATACCATGTCCACATAGGGCGCGCGGCGGGTGATTTCCTCGCCTTCGGCCTGGGCGACACAACCGGCAACGGCAATCGCGGTTTTCTTACCGGCGGCCTCGCGGGCTTTCTTGACCGGGCGCAGGCGGCCCAAATCCGAGAACACCTTTTCGGTGGCTTTCTCCCGGATATGACAGGTGTTAAGGATCACCAAATCGGCGTCTTCGGCCTGTTCAACCGGTGCATAGCCCATGGGTGCGAGAACGTCCGCCATCCGCTCGCTGTCATAAACATTCATTTGGCAGCCCCAGGTCTTAATTAGGACGCCTTTTTTGGGGCCGCCAGCCTGCGTGCTGGTTTTGGCCCGGTTTTGGGTTTCAGAATTCTCGCTCATCGCGCCGATTTACATGGGTCTTACGACAGTTGCAACAAGCCTACATCACGCGGCTTTTGCTGTCGCCAGTTCAGATGTGGGGCCTGATGCGGGATCAGGGGCGGCATCGGGGCCCTGATAACCAGGCACAGGCAAGCCGGCATTCATCAAATCCACGGCCTCGCGCACCGCGTCTTCGGCCTGCTGGGCCAGGCGTTTGCGGTTGGTGCCGCTGGCCGGGATCGGGTCCAGGAACGCGACAGTCACCGTGGTGTGGCCCAAGCGACCAAGGCGCCAGAGATGCGGGAACAAATCCATATCGCCATACCAGGAATACACATGGCGCATATCCCGCCCCAGCGGCAGCCCGTCTAGATGATTACAGGCAATAGCCACCGGCTGTACCGTCAGCTGTTTGCGCTGTTCGGCACTGCCAAGCGCCATGCTGGCGATGGAGAACAGCGAGGATTTAAACGGCAAGACGCCGATACCGTCCGAGGAGGTACCCTCGGGGAACAGGATCAGATCCAAGCCGTCACCGACCCGGTCAATCATGCTGGCCCGTTGGTTGTCCACGTCTTCGCGCCGCCGGTGCACAAAGATCGTGCGTTGCAGCCGCGCAAGCGTGCCAAACATGGGCCAATCGGCCACCTCAGCCTTGGCGATAAAGCAGCCCGGGACAATCGAGCCGAGGACGGGGATGTCGATGTAAGAGCTGTGATTGGCCACAAACAGGACCGGGTGTTGATCATGGCGTATGCCGGTGATCTCGATCTCAATGCCAAATATTTTGCACGCCAGGCTGTGGAACAGCATGGGGATGTGCTCTTCGTAATTTTTGCGTAGGGGCGGGATGGCCAAGACCACCGCCTGGGCCCCACCCACAAACACGGCCATGATGAAAAAGATCACCAGGCGAATACTGCCCAAAATATACGAACCAGCGGGCATGACCGTTCAAGCCTTGGCCGCGTCGGTTTCAGCGTCGCTGATCCGGCGGTTGTAGTGATCATAGTATTTTGTGGTCACCGTGTCGGTCTTGACCACCACACACACATCGGTGGTGTGGAACTGCGGGTCAATCACGGCACCATCGCCAAATTTCGCGCCCAAACGCATATAGCCTTTGATCAGGGGCGGTAGGTCATTGAGCGCCTGTTTCTCATCAATCTGGTCGGCCGGCATACGGTTCATGTCCACATAGCGGTCCTGAACTGCCATCGGGCGCAACCCCTCAGGGGCCATATGGTGATGATAGAGATAGGAAAACGCCATGGCGTGTTCATCGGGGTCCACGCCCGGAAAACTAGCACAGCCAAACATCAGCCCAATATCGTAATGAAACACGTAAGCCGCGAGCCCGCGCCATAATAGCTGCATGGTCGGGCGGTCCCGGTAATCGGCATGGACGCAAGACCGGCCCAGTTCCAGGATATCGCCGTCTTGGCCGATCAAGGGGGCGATGTCGTATTCATCCACGGAATAGAATTGCCCAGCCTTGGCCGCGATTTCACGGCGCATCAGGCGGTAGGTGCCCACCACCTCGCCGGCCCCGTCGCCACGCTCGTGGTCAATCACCATCAAATGATCAGCATGGGGGTCAAACGCATCGATATCACGTTTAGCGGCGGCCATTTCCGCATCGGGTTTGGCGGCCATTTCCTCATAGAACACTTGATAGCGCAGGCTTTGGACCGCTTCGATGTCTTGGTCTGACGTGGCCAACCGGGCGCCCAAACGGCCAAGCCGTAGGCCGTTGCCTTGCAAAAGCTCAACACTCACGATTTATCGCTCTTCCTGATCGAAGGTGGACCATCGGCGGCTAAGGGGTCGGGGCTAAGGGACCGTGCCATGGTGTTCGCACCAAGATTTTCCTACCTGGCTGTTCCTATCGGCACCAAAGCTCATCGCCCGCTATCTGTAGCCGAGGGCGGGACTATGCCGATTACCGGGATCAATGCCAAGCAGAACCGGTCGGGACGGTAAAATAGCACCGCCTCGCTGTCTCCCCAGCATCGCTATGGCATGGGGTCCTTGGCGCATAAAAAGCTGGCCCGTAAAAAAAGCGCCGGTCTGTTGCCAGCCGGCGCTTTATGTCTTTATCGGACCAAATTGCTAGCTTAGCGCTTGGCGCGTCCACGCCCGCGCTTACGGGTGGTTTTCGTGCCCAAACCGATTTCTTTGGCCAGCGCACTACGCTGTTTGGCGTAATTCGGTGCCACCATGGGATAATCCGATGGCAAACCCCAACGCTCCCGGTATTCTTCAGGGCTCATATCATAGGCGGTTTTCAAATGCCGCTTGAGCATTTTGAGTTTCTTACCGTCTTCCAAGCAGATCAAATAATCAGGCGTAATCGACTTTTTAATCGATACGGCGGGTTCTGGCCGCTCGGGCTCAGGCTCAGCCATTTCGGTGGACCCAGATAGCGCGCCGTAAACATTACGGATTAAATCTGGCAGATCTTCTGATTCCACCGGATTGTTCGCCACATGGGCTGATACAATTTCGCTGGTGAGGGTCAGTAAGGTGTGTGAATCAGGAGCATCCACGTCATAAATATCTTCGGCAGTCTTGGACATAAGCCTCTAAATACCCTTCGGTCTATTTTGATTATTCGCAAATCACAAAGTTGATCTATCGCGCACCTAACACGGCGCCATAGTGAACTAGCATGCGCCAGAACAATACCGATAAATAGCCCAGTAAATCTTGATGACTCAACAAAATAATAAATACGGCAGTAAGTCTCGGCAAAAAACGGCCTATTTTTAGCGCTTTATGTTGCCATTCGGCAGGTATGTTGAAGCATATTGCATGACTAGACCGGATATTTAGGGGCCGGCTTTGGTAAGTACACAACTAAAACCCTGATATCTAATCGGCAATATCCAGCGTCATCAACAACGCATCTTGGTTTTTATAATATCTTTTTCGTCGTCCAGTATTGGTAAAGCCGAATGTGTGATAGAGCCCAATAGCACCATGATTTTCGGCGGCCACTTCAAGAAAAACACGATCACAATGTTCTTGTTTTAGTCTGTTTACTAGGGCGGCGAGCAGTTTTTTTGCCAAGCCTTGCCGTTGGTTGCTGGGGTTAATCGCCAGGGCTAGTAATTCTGCATCATCCACGATCTGGCGGGCGATTAGAAAACCGGCGATCGGCGCATTCGGGGTTGGCTGGTTCATGACCAGCCCAAAGCCGGGTGACGGGCTTTTGAGTAGTGATTGGAGATTGTCACGCGACCATGGCTTGGCCCCCACATGGGGGGCTTGATAGGCCGCCTGCATCACTGCGGCGGCCCGCTCGCAATCATTAAGCGTGAGGGGTTTGATCACCATGGCATCACCCGGTTTCACCGTTGATCGGCCAGCCAGATACGGGTGGGTTTTGCCGGGGTTGCATCGGGAGGGCGGTGGTAGATGGGATCGAGCGGGTAGGTTTGACGCGCGACCGTATCCCCTTGGCGTAGCCGCTCAAGCCCTAGGCGGGCGATCATCACCGGGTCGGAGTATTGTTGCGTGACGCCTGCCACCGATAGCCCGGCTTGTGTCTGGCTCGTGAGGGTTTGGCCCAGGCTTGTGGCCAAATCGCCGGTGACCTGCCATCCAGCGGGCGGTTGCGGCAGGCGCGCCAGCCACGGGGCGATATCATCAAGCGCCAGGCTGGCCACGTGAATTCCCGCGTTACTGTCCTGTTCAGTGTCCGGGGTAATGTTCTTGCCTAGGCGGGCTTGCACGTAATGTTCGGCCCGTCGGCTGTCGATGATCGTCAACAACCCAGCATCATCGGGCAGCCCCTGGGCCAGGGCCATGCGGTGATAGAGGGTAAAGCCATCCACCCCAATGCCTGGGCAGCCCAGGGCGAGGGCGAAACCACGGGCGGCGGCCAGGCCAACCCGAATGCCGGTGAAGGCCCCAGGGCCAGTGGTGGCCGCCACGGCGTTTATCGCCTGCGGGTCTAAACCCGCCTGGGTTAAGGCGGCCTGAATGGCTGGCAATAGGCTTTCTGCCTGGCCATGCCGCATGGCGATTTGTTCGCTAAACAGGATCTCGTCCTGATCAGGCTTGGGGTCATGGCGGAGTAGCGCCAGGCTACAGGCCGCCATGGTGGTATCAAGG
This sequence comes from Pseudomonadota bacterium, assembly GCA_039814445.1. GTDB lineage: Bacteria > Pseudomonadota > Alphaproteobacteria > TMED2 > TMED2 > TMED2. The sequence continues at coordinate 3,191 of JBCCBF010000069.1, read as the reverse complement.
CCCAGAATGATCACCAGCGTGACCCCAACCCATGGCGGTTGGCGCTAGGCGATACTACAGGCCTCATCGAACTCAAACCGCGGGCTGCGGGGGAACATGTCTTTGTCGTCGCCATAACCAAGATTACAGATGAAGTTGGACTTAAAGGTGGTGCCAGCAAAAAACGCCGCATCGGTTTTGTCCTTGTCAAACCCAGACATGGGTCCACAGTCAAGCCCCAGGGCGCGGGCGGCCATGATCAAATAGCCACCTTGCAGGGTCGCGTTGCGTGAGGCGGTTTCTTTGATGGCGTCAGGCTTACCGGCAAACCAGGACCGGGCATCGGTGTGGGGGAATAGTTTCGGCAGTTGCTCATAAAATTCCATATCCTGGCCGATGATGACGCAAACGGGTGCGGCCATGGTCTTGTCCACATTGCCTTCCGCCAAACAGGGCTTCAGTTTTTCTTTCGCCGCCGCTGATTTCACAAACACTAAGCGGGCGGGTGAGCAATTGGCGCTGGTGGGGGCCATTTTCATAGCGTCAAACAGCTTGTGTAACACCGCATCCTCGACGGGCTTGTCCTGCCAGTGATTGTAAGTTCTTGCCTCATAAAACAATAAATCGAGAGCGGCCTGGTCGAGTGGTGACTTATCGGTCATGGTGTTTCTTACCCTTTACTATGTAATTTACGCGGAGCGTTGTTTCTGGCCTTGCGCATTCTGGATCCGCGTGGCCTAAGCTCCCTGACAAACGATGCGGTGAGCACGGTATCAACACGCACAACCCTATGATGTTTCCACGATCCAGCAATGCTAGCCCGTTGATTAATGAGCCTTTCGGGCGATTCCGTAGCACGATGTGCAAAATTGCCCTGTGCCTGCTCGCCTTTGTGCTGGTCTGGGTTTCCCCCAGCGTGGCGCTGGCGGTGGAGGGTGATGATCCCAAGGACAGCGCCGTGGTGGCCGATCATGGCACCACCGTCTTGGCCTATTTTCGGTTTGGTGAGGATGCGTTTCCTGATGCCAGTGTCCGTATGGATCAGTTTGAAAGCCATCTGCGATTTTTGACGGCGCCCGGGGTGCGGGTTCTGTCGGTGCCTGATGCGTTGGCGGGGCTGTACCAACCCCCGCCAGCCGATGATAAGCGGCAGGTGGCGATCACCATCGATAATGCCTATCGCAGCGTCTATGACCAGGCGTGGCCGCAGCTGCGATCCCTGGGTTTGCCCTTCACTTTGTTCGTGTCCACCGATCTGATTGATGGCGGCGCGCCAGCCTATATGACATGGGATCAGATCCGGGAGTTGGCTGATGCCGGTGTTACCATCGGCTTGCGCGGCGCATCCCATGCCCATCTGCCCGCGCTTAGTGATTTGGCGCTGTTAAAAGATATCCGCCACAGCCTGTCACGGATCGAGGCCGAGCTTGATATGACGCCTCGCTTGTTCTCCTACCCTTATGGTGAGTATGGCAACCGGGTGATCAATGTGCTGGACGGCCATGGCTTTGTGGCCGCGTTTGGCCAGCATTCGGGCGTGATGGCTGCGGGCCATTCAGCTTTTGCCCTGCCGCGCTTTCCCATCACGGAGCAATTCGCTGATAATGAGCGTTTTGAGTTGGCCATCAACGCCTTGCCGCTGGTGGTCAGTGACCGAACGCCTGGCGATAACGCCTTGAATACACGTGAGCCCCAGATCGGTTTTACCGTGGACCCGGCCATGGGCGCGTTGGATCGGTTGCGATGCTTTGCCACCGGCCAGGGCCAATTGCCGTTAACGCTGATCGGGCGACGGGTTGAGTTGCGCTTAACCGCACCCTTTGATCCGGGTCGTGCTCGAGTAAATTGCACCTTATCGGTCTTAAAACCGGGCACGCTGGAACCAAGCCGCTGGCGGTGGCTGGGGATGAATTTTTACGTACCCTGATCGAGCGAAACAAAAGGGGGCACGGCGAGGATCGCCACTATCCGATCACATGATCGGCTGTACTTCTTCCACCTCGGGGATGTAATGGCGCAGCATGTTTTCAATGCCGTGCTTGAGCGTCATGGTGGATGATGGACAGCCGGCACAGGCCCCGCGCATGTGCAGATAAACCACGCCATCTTCAAAGCGTTCAAAGACGATATCGCCCCCATCCTGGGCCACGGCTGGGCGCACCCGGGTTTCGATCAATTCACGAATTTGCCCTGAGACTTCGTCATCATCATGAACCGTATCGGCGGCCCCAGCGTCATTGGTTTTTGCCTCGGTGAGCATCACCGGTTGGCCGCTAGTGAAATGCTCCATGATGGCACCCAGGACCAACGGCTTTAACTGGAACCAATCGGCCTCATCGGCCTTGGAGACGCTGACGAAATCACGGCCTAAAAACACGCCATCAATGCCCGTTATCTCAAGCAGCCGGACAGCCAGCGGTGAGTTTTCGGCGGTGCTTGCTTCCCGGAAATCGGCGGTGCCATTGTCGCCCATCACATCGCGGCCGGGCAGGAACTTAACAGTCGCCGGGTTTGGCGTGGTTTCGGTTTCAATAAACATGGGCGTGGGCCTCATCGCTGGTGCCGCCACGGCACAGGCCAGGGGCAGGTTATAGGTCGGTAAGCGTGATATCGTGTAGCCAAGGGGCAAAATCAACGTTTTCCCGCTGATTTCTGGTGAATTCTACTGATAGTACAATGCGCCCTTTACGACACGCAGTCGATATCGGCTTCGCTCAACCCGCCGGGGATGATCACCACTGGGATGGTCAACCGGCTCAACCCCTTATCCAAAAGGAAGCTGACCAAGGGCCCTGGGCCATCACTGCCACCAGCCGCGGCCAACACCAAAATAGACAGGGAATCCTCCCCATCGATGAGCTTTAGCAACTCATCGCGGGGCTTACCCTCACGCACATGCAGGATCGCCATACCGCCTGCCTCGCCTTGCACGCGCCGGGCTAGCTTGTGCATCATTTGCTCAGCTTCCTGGCGGCGTTCATCGCGGATCATATCTTCCACCGCTGCCCATTGCTGGACCTCGCCGGTTTCAATCACATGCAAAAGAGCAACCCGGCCACCGGTGCTGGCAGCCCGGCGGCAGGCATAATGAAGCGCCACTTCCATTTCGGGTGTACCGTCCACCACCACCAGGAACGTACGGGCTGGCCCACTTGGTTCCGTGGCGTCCTGGGGCGGTTCGGTGGCGCCATCGGCAGCGGGCGGCTCTGGTG
>JBCCBF010000098.1:0-8625 GCA_039814445.1 Pseudomonadota bacterium | reverse complement strand
TAGTATAAAAATTTGTTATTGTGCAGTGCGATATGATATACTTTAGAATTATTCTAAAGTATAGTTTAGGGGCATACGATCGTCTATTTTATTGACAGTTTGCGACCATCGCCCGGCGAATAACCCGGACGTGATGGCGTTGTGATCAGATTTTAACCGCCGAGGACAGATTTCATGGCACCATTGATTGTGGTCGTTAAACTAAGCGTCCAATCGATTTTTGAAGCCATGATGGGACAATACAGATGTTAATCCGGCGCCAGCGCGGTTGGGAAATGCCCGAACGAGAGGCTACCCCTGAATCAGTTTACTGGAACCGTCGCCAGATTCTTGGTGCGGGGATTATCGGGGCTGGGGTTGGCGCGATAGCCGCCGCTGGTGTGTCGAGGTCCGCCCAGGCGCAACCGCGCTATCCCGCGCCACGAAACGCTGATTTTGCCACCCTGGACCGTGAGCTCTCACCGAAAGCTTTGGTCACTAGCTATAATAATTTCGTTGAGTATGGCAGCCATAAACGCATTGCGGCGGCGGCCCAGCAATTGCGCATCAGCTCCTGGGCCGTGACCTTCGACGGCATGGTCGAGACGCCGCGTACGGTTGATTTCGAAGACATCATGCGGGTGATGTCCTTAGAAGAACGGCTATACCGTTTTCGTTGTGTGGAAACCTGGTCCATGGCGGTGCCTTGGACTGGCTTTCCCCTGCGCGCTCTGGTCGATTACGCCCGTCCCCTAGCCAGTGCCAAATATTTGATGATGGAGACATTCCATGATGCCTCCATGGCCCCAGGCCAGCGGCAGTTTTGGTACCCCTGGCCTTATACTGAGGGGCTGACCATGGCCGAAGCCACCAATGAGCTCAGCTTTATTGCGACCGGTATTTATGGCCAGCCGATACCCAAACAGAATGGTGCGCCCCTGCGGTTAGTGGTGCCGTGGAAATATGGGTTTAAATCCGTGAAATCCATTGTGCGGTTCCATTTCACCGACCAACGCCCGACCACCTATTGGTCGGAAGTCGGGCCCAATGAATATGGGTTTTGGGCCAATGTGAACCCTGCGGTCGATCACCCGCGCTGGAGCCAGGCGACCGAGAATATGCTGGGGGAGAATGAGCGGATCCCCACCCTGATTTACAATGGCTACGGTGATTATGTGGCTGATCTGTACAAGGGGTTAGAGGGCGAGCGGCTTTATATGTAAGCCTGATAGGTAGGCTGGTGATCAATATGATCAGGATGAGCCCATCTTGCCATGCCCCATCACCCGTGCCGTTTCGCTCGACCATGTCAGCTGGTTGTTTGCGCGCAACAGGAGTGTGGCGAATGGGCAACGAATATGGCCTTGGCATGTGGTCGTACTAGACGAAATTTCCCAGCATTCCTGCCTTTCTTGACCGTGCAAAAGCCCTGATTTACTTCCCTCTATAGTAAACAGGCCAGCGGGATAGCCCGGCCTGAAGAATAAATACTATGGGGAAGGTTCACGTCCATGCGTCACGCTTTGTTGCGCACCACTGCGGTGGTGTCTGCTGTATCCATGTTGGCCATTGCTGGTTTTGGCGTCGCCGCCACAGCCCACGCTCAATCGGTGCCCGTGGATAATCTTGTATTCTTTGGCGATAGCCTTACCGATCCGGGTAATCAACCAGCCCTGTTAGGCGGTGCCAACCAACCGCCATCCCCGCCCTATTCACAAAACCGTTTTTCAAACGGCGACGTTTACGCACAAATCCTGCCGGGCTTGCTTGGTGTGGATCAAGCCAATGTGTCGAATTCAGCCCTTGGTGGTGCGTTTACCGGCCAGATTACCGTCGCCCCAGGGGTGACCGCCGGTAATATTGGCACCGTGACCGACCCAACCAACCCGCTCAATTCCCGGGACGTGGTAAGCCAAGTTAATAATTTCGTGGCCGGCGGTGGCACCTTGAACAGTGGTAGTGTTGCCACGGTTTTTGCTGGTGCCAATGACTACTTCTTGACCCTCAATGGCCTGGACCCCACAGCCAGCAGCTTAGCAGTCCTCAACACGCTGCAAGCCTCGGTGGCCAATGCCGTGGGCAATATCGGTACGGCGGCTCAAACTTTGGCCGCAAGCGGTGCTGGCACGGTGGTGCTCGTCAACCTGCCCAATCTGGGCGCGACCCCACAATTCTTGGCGGCGGGCCCCAGTGCTGTTCAGGCCGCCACCACCGTGAGCGACCTGCACAATGGTGCGATTGTTGAGTTGGCTAATAATCTGCGCAGCGCGGGCGTGAATGTACAGGTGGTTGATGCCGGTGGTGTGTTCAACACCATCACGGCAAACCCAGCGGCGTTTGGTTTCACCAACACCACTGAGGCGTGTATCAACACCCCTTGCGTGGGCCAAAGCCAAGCTGAGCAAAACCAGTTTGTGTTCTTTGACGGTGTCCACCCCACCACCGCGGCCCATAATATCCTGGCCCAAGCGTACACCGACACCTTCACGGCACCCTTTGCCCTGGCGGCAACCGCCAATGCGGGTCAAGCCGCTGCCATCGATTACGGCAATGATTTGATGGGCCGTTTGCGCCATTTTGATCTGGATAGCCGTGAGAGCCAGGTTTTTGGTGAAATCGACTATTTGGATTTGGAATTTGACAGCGAAGGGTCTGCCTTTGGCAGTGACTTCGATATGGTCCGGGCCGATTTTGGCTTGGCCTATGGCTTCAGCGATAACTTCCTAGCCGGCATCGGCCTCGCCTATGACAATGGTGACAGTGATCTGGGTGGCAATGGCGGATCGTTCGACTTTATGGCCTTGCGGGTCTCAGCCTTTGCCGATTACACGATTGATCGTTTTGGCCTTGGTCTGGGCGTTGCCTACAGTGCTGACGCTTACGATGACATCACCCGTAACACGGCGGTGACTGGGCTTAGTACCAATGGTGATACCGATGGCCGGTCCTTGTCAGTGATCGCTGAAGGTCGCGCAAACTTCCAAGCCGGACCCGTTCATATCATCCCAGCGCTTCGCCTGGGTTATATCGACGCCAGCGTTGATGATTACGCCGAAACCGGTGCCACAGGCTTAAACCGTCAGGTTAGCGAGCAAGATGTGGATGTGTTCTTCGGCGAGCTAGGTGCTGAGATCAGCGGTCATTTCGATGTGTCCGAGGATGGCGTGTTGAAGCCACGCTTGGGTGCTTATCTGCGGCAAGATTTTGACGATAGCAACCGTACGGTGACCTCAGCCCTAACCGGCAGCACGGGTATAACCACGGCCACCCAGGTGGACGGGCGCGATGACACCAGTGGTCGCGTGGAATTGGGCCTCGACTTTGTGACCGGTCCCTTTACGGTTGGCTTGCAGGGTGATTACCAGACCAGCAATCCCGATGGGTTTGGCATCACCGGTCGGCTGCTCTACAAATTCTAAGGCAGCCTTCAGTTATAAGGCAGCTTCGGGCGCGTAAAAATTTAAAGCCGCCGGTATCATGCGCCGGCGGCTTTTTTTTATGGGGAATGATCGGGCCGTTGAAAAAAACAGCGCGGTTTAATCGCCGCTGAAATGGGCGCCCTGTAACTCATCAATGATGAAGTCACGGAATACCGCAATCCGTTTTGAATTACGCAGCTCTTCAGGGTAGCAGAAATAGGCTTTAACCTGCGGGCCTGACACCGATGGCAGGACCCGGGCGATGGTATCATCACCCCAAGCCATGTAATCTGGCAAGGCGGCAATGCCCAGCCCACCGCGCACCGCTGTATACATGCCGTACACGCTGTTGACGCTGAACCGCTTGCTGAGTCGGCGTTCCAGATCACCCAGCTCATCGAACAGCCAGTTGATATGGGGCACGGGCGCGGCTGTGTTGGTGGCAAAGTTGATCAGCCGATGGTTGACCAGATCACTTAAATCCTTGGGCACACCATTTTGTTTTAAGTATTCCGTGCTGGCATAGACGTGAAAATCCATGGCGAACAGATTGCGGGCAATCAAATCGGGTTGCCGCGGTGGGTTCAAGCGAATGGCGATATCGGCCTCACGCATACCCAAATCAAGCTCACGATCCTCAACGATCACCGAGACTTTGATGTCCGGGTAAAGCTCCATGAATTTACCCAGCCGTGGCACCAGCCAGTTACAACCGAAGGCCACGGTGGTGGTGACCGTCAACGGGCCTTGAGGCGTGTCTTTGGTTTCGGACAAACGGCTTTCGGCCAGGGACAGCTTGTTAAACACATCCCGGGCGGTGTCGAGTAACAACTCACCCTGCTCGGTAAGGATCAAACCGCGAGCGTGGCGGTGAAACAGGGTGACGTTAAGGCTTTCTTCCAGCGCGCTGATCTGTCGGCTAACCGCCGATTGGCTTAGCTTTAAGCGGTCACCTGCATGGGTAAAGCTACCCGCATCCGCCACGGCATGAAAAATACGTAATTTGTCCCAGTCCACTCAGATCACCACACACCAGCGCATCACAGGAGCCAGCCTAAACAATCGGCCAACGCAATTCCTGTCGCGCAAAACAATGACAGCCTTGCATTGCTGTCATGCACAAGGGGCGGCTGTCAACAAACTGTCAGCTTTTTGGTGGTCTAAGACGTGAGCCGTGCCGTTTAGGCAGCGACGGTTTTGTCGCGTGACTTGCCCGCGTCGGCTTTATCCGTATTCGCATCCGTATCGGCGTCGTGCTCAGCCAAATACTTCTCAGCCTCCAGCGCGGCCATGCACCCCATGCCAGCGGCTGTCACCGCCTGGCGATAGATTTTGTCCTTCACATCACCGGCGGCATAAACCCCCTCAATGCTGGTCAGGGTGCTGTCAGGGGCCGTGGTGATATAGCCCTCATCATCCATATCAACCTTGTCACGGAACAGCTGGGTCGCGGGATCATGGCCGATGGCAACAAACAACCCGTCAATGGCAATATCATGGGTGCTGTCATCTTTTGTGCTGCGGAGGGTCAAGCCGGTGACCGATTTGCCGCCCGTCGCCGCGTCCTCATCGCCCAGCACCTCATCGACCACATGATCCCAGATAACTTTCACCTTGGGGTTCTTGAACAAGCGGTCTTGCATCATTTTCTCTGCGCGCAACTCATCCCGACGGTGGATCAGGGTCACCGTCTCAGCGAAGTTGGTGAGGAACAGGGCTTCTTCCACGGCCGTGTTGCCACCACCGACTACAGCCACGTCCTTGCCGCGATAGAAAAAGCCATCACAGGTGGCGCAAGCGGAGACCCCAAAGCTTTGGAACTTCTCCTCAGATGGCAGGCCGAGCCAACGGGCCTTTGCCCCGGTGCAGATGATCACCGTATCGGCCGTCACGGTTTTACCGCTGTCGGTTTTGGCCGTGAATGGACGGTTATCCAAGTCGATATCAATCACGATATCATTGATAATCTCGGTGCCCACATGCTCAGCCTGGCCGCGCATTTGTTCCATCAGCCATGGGCCTTGGACCACTTCGGCAAAGCCGGGGTAATTCTCCACATCCGTCGTGATGGTAAGCTGGCCACCCGGTTGTAAACCAGCAATGAGCATGGGCTGGAGATTGGCGCGGGCCGCATAAATGGCGGCGGTATAACCAGCGGGACCGGAACCGATAATTAAGACTTTGGTGTGCTCGCGCATGATACGTGCCTATCTCGAAAAACGTCGTTGCTATACCCATAAATAGGCATTTCACCGGCCCATGGCTAGATGCTAGCGACTGGCTGATGCGCGTAATAACGCACTCATCCCCGATACTATCCCCAAGCGAACCGCTCAAGGATCAGCCCGGCGACCCGGTCGGCCTCTAAATGGATTGGGCGTTCTGGGGTGAGGAGGGCACCGCGCGGCGCACGGGGCAGGGGCTCGGTTAAGCCATGTTCTTCCATGGCCCGGTGGAACCGGTCGAACTTCTGGGAGCCGCCGGGCAAATCAAACAAATAGATCGGCTTACCCGTGGCGCTGGCCTCGGAGATCATCGACACGCTGTCAGTGGTCAAAATAATGGCATCGGCGGCGGCGAGAAACGCAAAATAGGGGTTGGGGGCCGTACCGTCCCAAAACCAATGGGGCTCTCGATCAAAAGCTTGCCGCAAGCGCTGTTCGGCTTCCTGGCCGGTGCGGCGGGATGTGCTGATCATCAAGCTGCAATTACTGCTGCCGACCAAATCCTTCAAGTCTGAGATCAGGCGGGTGAGCGCGGTTTCGGTGAGTTGATGGGTCTTGCTGTTGCCGCCGATCAGCACCGCGTAACGTGGTGTCTTCAATCGCACCAGTGAGGCTGCGAAGGCCGGCTGTTCTTGGGCTAGCCGTGCTGGTGTCACCCGGTGTAGCGCACCAATGCTCTCAATCACATTGGCACGTTTAGCCACATGGTCATGGACCGGGGGGATTACCACGTCGAACTGTGACGACCAGGCCGTGGGGCGCTGTAATTGGATCAATGTGGTGGCGGGATTGGTGGCGCGGCAGGCCAGGGCCGGGGCGATGCTTTGTCGGCCCACGCCGATGATAGCATCAGGCCAGGGCGCGGTGAGTGGATCGCTGTCCTTGGTCAGCACCGATAAGGCTGGGTAGCGCAAAAACGGTGTGAGCGTGCCCCAGGGCTGTTTAAGGCGCACATTCTTTTGCTCGATCGCCAAACCGGGAAGCCGTCTGGCCAACGCCTCAGCCAGGCCAAGTCCCTGGTTGACCATGCCGGCGGCACCGCTGGTGACCACCCAGAGGCTTTTTGGGGCTGGGGTTGTGCTGAGGGCGGGGCTCGTCATGCGATGGTTGATGTCTAGCAAGCGGTTTTGCGGCCTATGGCGCCCCTTGTTAATGGGAAGGGAACAGCCAGGAATACTGGCGAATTGCCATGGTTTTCCCACCGCTGGCAACCGGTGTTTCACGCGCTCACGATATTTTATGGCGAAAATTGCAAAAGATCAGTAGCGCTGCGCTGCGAAGCTGGCTATATGATTTCGGGTAACAAAACTACAAATTAGCTAATAAAAACGAGCAAAAGTTACATGAGGCAGGATAAACTTGATCGCATAGATCGTCGTATTTTAAGCGACCTGCAAGCCGATGGCCGGATGACCAATGTGGAATTGGCCAAACGCGCTGGTATCTCGGCACCCCCTTGTTTGCGGCGGGTGCGTGCCCTGGAAGAAAGCGGGCTGATCCGTGGCTATCACGCCCATATCGCCGCCGAAGGCTTGGGTTATGGCGTCACCGTGTTCGCCCAGGTGGGGCTGAACAGCCAGTCGGACTCTGATCTTAAGAAATTTGAGGAAACCATCGGTGGTTGGCCCCGGGTTCGGGAATGTCATATGTTGGCCGGTGAAACGGATTTCCTGCTTAAAGTGGTGGCCAAAGATTGGGAAGACTACCAACAATTTTTGACCAATGAGCTGACCGCAGCTGACAATGTCAGCCATGTGAAATCATCCCTCGCCATTCGTGCCTCTAAGCATGAGCCAGGGGTTCCGATTGATCTCGATGTGAACGAAAACGCTTAATCCTGACGGATGGCGTCGTCCGAACTCGCAGCAGACCCGGGCGCTTGTTCTTGATAAAACGCAGGCCATTGGCGCTTCACCACAGGGCTATGGGCGGCAAAAGCATGGCAGGTGTTGAGTAACACCGGCGGCTTTTGTTTAGGCCCGCTCTGACTTTCGCCTTTAGCCTCACCCGTCTCGCTCGTCTCTCTATTTTCAGGCTGGGCCGCGCCCTCGCGCGGCTTTTGTTGTTGGCGGGCTAGGTAAGGGTAAATCGTCTGAAACGCCGTAGTAGCGATCGGACCGAGTAATTCTGTCAGATGGGTGCAACCATTAATGCCGCCAAAAAGCTGGCGGGTTTTGCGTGTCCAACCCGGGCCAATGCGCAGACCAATCAGGCTACCATAACGTGGCGTTATTGATGGGCATAGGCCATAGGGTGATGCCTCGGTTATAGCCACTGCATCCTTCACCGTCATGGTGTCATCCAGGGTCAGCCGCAGCCACATATCGTGGATCGGGTCACCCGGGTTGATCATGCCGCGTTCGTGATTATCGAACCCATAGCTTTTGGTATCACGCAGATGGCCTTCAATATCCCATAGCCCGTCGGCCCGTCGGTAGCCTTGGCAGGTTACCCGGCGGGTGTGGATCGGCTCACGTTCGTGGTTGCTTGGTGGTAAGGGCATGGGGCGGTAAAGGCATGATATGGAGGCGGGTGGCGCTGGGGCCTACACCGCCACATCCCGGCCCATTTCCAGGAACCGTTCACGTCGCTGCATCTTTAAAAGATCGCGTTCCATGGCGTCGAGCGGCTTCAGCGCATCGGCGATTTGGTTGCCAACCCGTTTGATCATGGTATCACGCTCCCGATGGGCACCACCCAGGGGTTCTTCGATAATCCGGTCGATGATCTTGAGCTTAAACAGATCTTGGGCCGTGAGGCGTAAAGCGGCTGCCGCCTCGGCCGCCGCGGTAGCGCTGCGCCAAAGGATAGAGGCACAGCCTTCGGGGGAGATCACCGAATACACGGAATGCTCCAGCATCATCACGCTATCGCCGGTACCAATTCGCCAATAACCACAGCAACAATGGGCACTTTGACATCCAAGCCCACATCAATCGATTTGGCGATGGCTTCGGCCTGGCCGCGTTCTTCGGCTTCAATGCCGGGATAGGCACCAGCCG
>JBCCBF010000335.1:0-2986 GCA_039814445.1 Pseudomonadota bacterium | reverse complement strand
GTTCTTTCTGCCGGGGCTCTCGCCTCATAGAAAGGCAGCACGGGGGCTGTCTCGTTCTTATAGACCCCTAAGCGTTTGCGTAGGGTTTCAGCGTTGTCGTCGGCACGAGCACTGTCGCCCGCTTCCTTTGCGCGGTTTTCAATACGTTTGAAAAGCTCGTCTTCATCCACTTCCATCACGACCACAGCGTCGATCTGTTCACCGGTTTTCGCCAGCATCTGATCAAGCGCCTCGGCTTGAGCCTCGGTCCGTGGGAAGCCGTCCAGGATAAAACCTTTGGCACAATCAGCCTCAGCGATACGGGCCTCGATCATCCGCACCATGATGTCATCGGACACCAGGTCGCCGGAATCAATCACGGCTTTGACTTCTTTACCCAAATCAGAGCCACTGGCGACCGCCGCCCGCAACATATCACCGGTAGAAAGCTGCTTTAAACCATAGCGCTCTTCCAGCCGTGCTGCCTGGGTGCCTTTGCCCGCACCGGGTGGGCCAAACATAATCAGCTTCATTATCGTCCCCCCCGCAATTTTGATTTTTTAACCAGCCCCTCATATTGGTGAGCCAGCATATGGGAATGGATTTGACTAACGGTATCCATCGTCACGGTGACCACAATCAACAGGCTAGTGCCACCCAAATAGAAGGGGACCGATGAGTTCTGGGATATGAGAAATTCTGGGATCATACAGACGATCACCAGATAGGTGGCGCCGATCACCGTGATCCGGTTCAACGTACGCTCCAGGTAATCAGCCGTGTTTTGGCCGGGTCGGGTACCCGGCACGAAACCGCCATATTTGCGCAGATTATCCGCCACTTCCGTGGGGTTAAACACAATCGCGGTATAAAAGAAGGCGAAGAACACAATCAACGCGGCATAGAGCACCATAAAGGTTGGTTGACCATGCTGAAGCGTCGCACTCACGGTTTGCAACCAGGCAGGCCCCGTGCCGCCGGATAGCCCCACCGCCGATAGGGGCAGCAGCAGCAAGGCTGACGCAAAGATCGGTGGGATAACCCCCGATGTGTTGAGCTTAAGCGGTAAGTGGGTGCTGTCACCGCCATACATGCGGTTGCCCATTTGCCGTTTGGGATATTGAACAATAACCCGCCGTTGCGCCCGCTCCATGAACACACAGAACGCAATCACGGCCACCACCATTAGGGCCACAGCAAACAAGATCGCGACCGACATAGCGCCGATGCGCACTTGCTCAAACATAAAGGCCATGGAGCGCGGAAGCTCCGCCACAATACCGGCAAAGATGATCAGGGAAATACCGTTACCAATCCCGCGCGCGGTGATCTGTTCACCCAGCCACATCAGGAACATGGTGCCGCCCAACAAGGTAATGGTGGCCGTCGCCCGGAAGAAGAAACCGGGATCAATCACCGCCGATTGGCCCGTGGCTGTGGTCAAATTCTCCATGCCAATCGCCAAGCCATAGCCCTGAACGGTCGCCAGAATGACCGTCAGATAACGGGTGTATTGGTTAATCTGCTTGCGCCCGCTCTCACCCTCTTTTTTCAGGGCTTCCATCTTCGGCGAGACGGCGGTCATCAGCTGCATGATAATCGAGGCGGAAATATACGGCATGATGTTGAGCGCAAAAATGCTCATGCGGCCAAAAGCGCCGCCCGCAAACACATCCAGCATACCCAGGATCCCGCCCTGGTTTTGGCTGAAGATGTCTTCCATGATTTGGGTGTCAACACCGGGCAACGGCAAGTAGGTACCGATGCGGTAGATCACCAGGGCACCCAGGGTGAACAGGATGCGTTTTTTCAGCTCGGTGGCTTTGGCAAAGGCGCCGAAATTTACATTGGCTGCCAGTTGTTCTGCCGCGGATGCCATGGTCTGCCTGTACCTTTACGTCGGGGGCCGGAGGATGGGGCCACCACATGCGGGTCAAACCATCCAGCCATTGTATAAAAAGAAGGCGCGGGCCTCGCTTAAGTGTGGTGTTCACCACCACCCCCGCGATACCAGCGCGCCACATCACCATGTCAGGCCGATAGGGTCAAACCCAAATTCTGCCGATGACTTTTTAACGCTCCCTAAGGCTTCTCGTACCCAAACAAAGCTGGACCAGAAGACCATTAAACTGGGAGGCTTGTGGCTTACTCAGCCGCTTTTTCTTCAACGGTGACCGTCTGGCTGATTTTGCCGCCAGCTTTCTCAACCGCTTCCACCGCCGCACCGGAGGCGCGCGCCACTTCGATCTCAACTTTGGCTTTCAGCTCGCCTTTGGCCAGCAACCGAACACCGGCTTTCAGCTTACCAACCAGACCAGCTTCTTGCAGGATCTCAGCGTTAATAGGCTTTTTCGCGTCAATCTTACCGTTATCGATGGCCTTTTGCAGACGACCAATATTCACCACGGCATATTCGGTGCGGAAGTTCTTGTTGTTGAAACCACGCTTGGGCAAGCGGCGGTAGATCGGCATTTGACCGCCTTCAAAACCTTTGATGGCCACACCTGTCCGCGACTTTTGACCTTTGACGCCACGGCCACCGGTCTTGCCCTTGCCAGAGCCGATACCACGACCAACCCGCGTGCGGGATTTACGGGCGCCTTCATTATCCCGAATTTCGTTCAGTTTCATGACACTGATTCCCAAATTCTGATCCGCCTACACGGGCTGATTATTCAGCCGGCAGGACCTCGACCAGATGCTTAACTTTATCAATCATGCCGCGCACGGCAGGGGTGTCCTCAAGCTCACGAACCCGGTTCATCCGGGTCAAGCCGAGGCCATCCAGGGTTGCTTTTTGATCTTTTGGACGGCCAATGCCGCTGCGGATCCGGCGCACTTTTACGGTGCTGGCTTGCTTCGCCTTAGCCATCAGACTTCTCCGTCTTCTCTGGGGCAGCCTCAGAGGCTGTCTCATCATTCGCGGCGACTTCTTCCACACCGTCTTGACGGTTGTTCAGAATATCGCTGACTTTTTTACCCCGGCGGGCCGCCACTTGACGCGGGC
>JBCCBF010000024.1:0-16196 GCA_039814445.1 Pseudomonadota bacterium | reverse complement strand
GGCCAACCCTCGCCTGACCGAGTGGTGGGTGCAGGACCTCAACGCCGACCCGGCGATGCCTCGGGACGATGCGTCCTTCGATGCCGTGCTCTGCTGCGTGGGCGTGCAGTACCTCCAGCACCCCGTGGCGGTCTTCGCGGAGGCGCGCCGCCTGCCAAACCGGTCGGTAAATCGCGGTGTATCAGCATAATCGCGGATAACGCCCATATAGCGAGATGACCGTGGGTCTTTAAAGGCCACATCGGCGACACGCTTGGCTTGCTCGGGCAGTGTTGCCACAAACTTGTCGATCAACGGCTTATCCGCTTCGGTCGCGTGACCTTGGGCGATCAATGTATCGGCCAGACCCGTGAGTGCTTTTGGTGTCGTCATTGTCTTCATCCTCCCGCTTGGGAACGTTATTATGTTGGTAGAAACCAATTCATTGTGTTTGTCATACCGGACACCCGTGAAAACGATGAATGTGCATTCTTAATACCAGCCTTGCAAAAACGACAAAGACAGCGCTTGCTGCTTTGCTGCGCCGCGGTATATAAGCCTCGGTAATTCAAGACATCTGATAGCTACAGAACGCCCTGCACCCGCTCGATGGGGCTTGGCCCGAAACGGAGCATTCCATGGACCTGCGCAACATTGCGATCATCGCCCACGTTGACCACGGCAAAACCACCCTGGTTGATCAATTGCTACGGCAATCCGGCGCGTTCCGCGAAAACCAACAAGTGGCCGAACGCGCCATGGACAGCAATGATTTGGAGCGGGAGCGCGGGATCACCATCCTGGCGAAAGCCACCTCCGTTGAATGGAATGATTTCCGCGTCAACATCGTTGATACCCCCGGCCATGCCGATTTTGGTGGTGAAGTTGAACGCATTCTGTCGATGGTTGATGGGGCGATCCTGTTGGTTGACGCTGCCGAAGGTCCCCTACCGCAAACCAAATTTGTGGTTGGCAAAGCCCTCGCCCAAGGCATCCGCCCGATCGTGGTGATCAACAAAGTCGACCGCCAGGATGCTCGCCCTGATGAGGTGCTGGATGAAGTCTTCGACCTGTTCTCAGCCCTCGATGCTGATGAAGAGCAGTTGGACTTCCCTTACCTCTTCGCCTCAGGCCGTGATGGCTGGGCCGATGATAGCCTGGAAGGGCCACGGGAAAACCTTGATGCCCTGTTCGAGCTGGTCACAAACCATGTCCCCGCCCCTGAGGTGGAAAACGATGCGCCCTTTGCGCTGATTGGTACACTGCTGAGCGCGGACCCCTATCTGGGTCGCCTGATCACCGGACGGATCGCCAGCGGCACCTTAAAGCCAAACATGCAGGTGAAAGCCCTGACCCGGGATGGTGAGCTTGTGGAAACCGGGCGGGTGGCCAAGGTACTGGCCTTTCGGAACCTGCAACAACAACCCGTTGAGATGGCTGAGGCCGGTGACATTGTGACCATCGCTGGTCTGCCGAAAGCGGGCGTGGCGGACACCATTTGTGACCCGGCCGTTACCGACGCCTTGCCAGCCCAGCCGATTGACCCGCCGACCATGGCCATGACCTTTGCCGTGAATGACAGCCCCCTGGCCGGTACGGAGGGGGACAAGGTCACCAGCCGGGTGATCCGCGACCGGTTAATGCGTGAAGCCGAGGGCAATGTGGCGATCCGCATTAGCGAGACAGAAGAGAAAGACGCTTTTGAGGTAGCCGGCCGGGGTGAATTGCAGCTGGCTGTGTTGATCGAAACCATGCGCCGCGAGGGCTTTGAGCTATCGATCTCGCGGCCTCGGGTGCTGTTCCAAGAAATCGATGGCCAGCGTCATGAGCCAATCGAAGAAGTCATCATTGACGTGGATGAAGAGCATTCAGGCACCGTGGTGCAAAAGATCTCTGAGCGTAAAGGTGAGCTGCAAGAGATGCGCCCCTCCGGTGGTGGCAAACAGCGTCTGGTATTCCATGCTCCGTCCCGTGGCCTTATCGGGTATTTGTCTGAGTTCTTGTCCGACACCCGCGGCACTGGAATCATGAACCGGCTATTTTTCGAGTATCAGCCCTATAAGGGGCCGATCGGCAGCCGCCACACCGGTGTTCTTGTCTCCAATGAACAGGGTGAGGCCGTAGCTTACGCCCTCTGGAACCTGGAAGATCGCGGGCCGATGCTGGTTGACCCCGGGGTTAAAGTCTATCAAGGCATGATCATCGGTGAACACACGCGGGGCACGGATCTCGACGTGAATGTGCTCAAAGGTAAAAAACTGACCAATGTGCGCGCCTCCGGCACCGATGAAGCGGTCCGGCTAACACCGCCGAAAAAGCTGAGCCTGGAAGCATCCCTATCCTACATCAATGATGATGAATTGGTGGAGGTCACCCCCAACACCATTCGGTTGCGCAAGAAATATTTGGATCCGAATGTGCGTAAGCGGATGGCCAAGCAGATGGCCGAGGCCGGTTAAGCCCGTCTTGGCCCCAAGGATGGTGGGGTTGGTGGGCCCATCACCATCCTAGTGTCGCCGTTATTATCGGCGGACCGATTATGCCGGGGTGGGCGTTTGGCCGGATCAAAGGTATCGGGGTTATACGGATCGACCCCCGGCGGGTAACGGTGGCGCACTTCGGCCAGGCGGCTTAAACGGCCATATTGACGACGCCAGCGATCAAACTGCCGATGTGTCATCCGTGGGCCATCCACCCTATCCGTCGGAACCAGGTCCCGGGTGCCATTGGGCACCAGCAAGCGTCCGGACACCAAATCGCGGTCATCGCCCGGCGTGTTGTAATAGGTGATCGCGTTATCGTTGCTGAGGCCCGGTGCGTATTGGGCCATGATCTTGCCCAAGGTATTGGTCACCGAATTACTGTTTTGCGCCTCATAGCGCAGGGTCACCGGATAATATTCCACATTCCTTTCATAAATACGGTCCGCTGCGCGCAGGACCCGGTCGAGCATCTCCGGTACCCGGCGTTGATTGGTAATGGTGAGCGGTGGATGCAAAACGGTACCACGAATATTGATCTGGTTCCCCAGATAGGCAAAAGGCATAAGCTGCAAGGGTTTGCCAAAACCACCCCGGTCGATTTGGCCCGTATCGCGCTCGACCTGATAGCCATGGACTTGAAACACCACATCCCCTTTGGGATTGACCACATTCAAAAAGGTATGGCCGCCCAGCCCACCCACAACCGGGTGCTCGCCCATCTGGACCGCCCATTTCCCCGTGGCCGGGTAGCCGCTTGTGGGTAGGGGGTCATCGCGGCGGGAGGCTGATCGCGGGATTCGTAACCGTTTGAGCAAGTTGAATAATTGCGTACCCGGGGATGACCGGGTCATCCGTGCCGGGCCTGTGCGCATGGCCACCAGCTGCGGGTCCGGCAAAGCCCCCAAGCGGACTTGGCCCATGGTGGGCGCACCAAGGTCGTTAGCGATCAATGGACCAGAGGACAGTATGGCGGTCCCGTTTTTCAGCCCAGCACGCACGCGATTATGGCTACTGGCACGGTGGGCCGAAGCGGGCAATAAAGAGGCATGGTGGTCAAGGGCCGCCGACGACCGACCCGAGGATTTTGACGACATAAATGGGCTGCTTTTATCGTGCTAATTGATGCCGTTGATCGGCTTTGCTCTCTGTCGCCATCACGCTAAGCGGCCCCCATGAAAGAGCCGCTTTTATTCTGCTATTTGCACCCGAAATTTAGGTAGAGATGTGACGATGAAGAGCGCACGGTAGCTTCGGCGGCGCCCTTATCAGACCATTGATCATCAGAACAGTTAGCGCTTTCGGGCAAGCATGCGATCACACAGGCCTAGGTGTCGCGGTCTTCCCATGAACCACCCGTAATGTCCATACCGCCCATGTCGCAAATGTCGCCCAGCCCGCAACATGATCAACAGCCCCCCTCAATCGGCCAACAAATCGGCGTTTTTCGTTCGGTTTACGGGGCGGCTGATGAAAAGCATTGGCATGATTGCTTTCACATCCTTTTTGGCCGCGGCATCAGCTATGCCGATGAAGGGGCCGTATCCATCGCTGAGCAAGCGTTCACCAACACGCTGATGGGCATGCCCTACCAGCCTAAAGCTGCTGCCATGATGTACGCACAAGATTACGCCCATGATTATGGCCTACCCACACCAGAACTGACCAAACGCATGGAAACCATTGGCCAGATCGGCATTGATGCAGCGCACCGGTTAAAGGCCCATTGGGGCAATCTGCCGGCTCTCCATGATCACCAAGACTTTTGGGCGCGCACCCTGCCCGCCGGCTGGACACTCACCTTGCCATCAATCGCCGGTCCAAAAGAGCCCGAGCATTTCATCGACCGTACGGCATTAACAGCCATGGTAACGCGCACCGAGCCAGTCACAAAAGCGGACCGCAAAGCCCTCTTACGGCCCTTGGCGGACTTGCCGCCCGCCATCGCCAATGACACGGGCATGGGAGCACCGGCCATCGCCGTTAATCCAGATTGGCGCGGCCCCGGTGCTAAATCTGATGCCACCCCTAAAGGCGCCCTAAGGCCATCATCATCGCCACCCAAATTAGGCGGTTGAGCTCAAATAATCGATTAATCTCGTCTCGGATTGGCGCAGATCAGCAACTGCCGAGGCGGTATCGATACTGGCTTGAAATCGGCGCTGGGCGGTTTGATCATCCACCAGATCAACAACCGCTGGGTGTACATAGCTTTTGTGGCAGATGGCGGGTGTGTTGTGCAACCGGTCCGCCGCCGCCGTGGTGATGGATTTGGGGCGGGAGCCCTCATCAAGGGCCTTTAGACGCCCCAATGCTGGATGCCAGGCTCAACCACGGTTTGGTAGGCCTGGTCCCGCAAGCCAGCAAACCAAGCGTCCAGGTTTTTCGCCGAGAAGCTGGGCACCCGGCCTTTGGGCGCGGATGGTAGAGCGGCTTGCTCATCCATCCCACCAAAAGGCCGGGCGACAGCTTGGCCCAGATCCCGCATGAAGCCAGCTGGTTCGTGCCAGCCAACCATGTCATGGATGGGAAAATCGGGGTACTGGGCAGACACAACACTCAACAAACTACGGATCACTGAATTCTCATTCTGGGCATCAGCTACCGTGTCACAGGCGCTATCGAGGGTTGTTGGCATGAAGTCCACATTGGCGTCAGCGATGTGATCCGCTAAATCCGCCAATGAGCCTAATAAAACTTGGGCATCCACATGATCACCCACCGCAAAGGGTCGATGGAGGAAGCGCGGAACATCACCAAAGAAATCGCCCGCAAAGGCATAAACTTGTAGCTGGTGGTCCCAGTCACCGCCATGGATGCACATATCACCGAAATTGCGGTCGGTGGCGATGCCATGGAGTTGCAACACAATGGCGCCCAGCGGATCGACAATATTCAAAAACAGCCGGGGCGCTTCATCAGCCACCATGGCTTCGCCCAGCTGTAACCCCCATTGCCCCAAAGCAGGGTAACCACTATCCGCTGTCTTGCTCGTGCGCTTGATAACAGCAGACACCCCGGTTTGAGCAAAACCCTGAGCAATATTCTCATCACCATGTGTGAAAAAACCCGCTGCCATGTTTTCTGGCGACGGGTCAAATTTCTGAGACGTATCTGTTGACTGGTTTAGAGCTGACTGGTTTGCAGCGTGTTGAGCCAAGGCGGGAAATAGGCCCGCGACCGTGTCACGACCATCACCCTGATGGGTAGAAAATAACTGAGCGTTACGGATGGCAGCCTGACCGAAAATGACATCATTTAGTGATGTCGTGCCCTGATCCAGAATACTCATCGATCCCCCCATGACCGGCCCCTTGCGTGACCATTGACTTCATCAAACGGGTCCAGGTGATGGCTGGTTTTGGTGGGTGATAGTGTGGCGGGATATGGCGTTTACCGACTATCCCATTGCCCCACCATCAACCATCACCAAAAACCTCACCATATCCGCTTGTTGGTACGTGCTTACCGATAAGCGGCCTGGTGTCGCTATCCACAAAACAGCTCCCCCGAACTGCTACCACCATCACTCCACGAAAAATAAAGTGCGGGTATGTGATATCGACAACACGATAGTCGCTCGAAATTTAGCTAAAATACAAGATTAATTTTGAGAAAAACTGTGAAAAAACCCTGAGATCTTTACCAAGAAGCTGAAAAATATAATGTTTTTCATCATGACTGTTTCATGACAGATCACAAGTGAGCGTGAATCTACACCGATTTGACCACGCCCCTTGGCGTCGGTTGAAATCCACGTCATGATCATTATCACTTGTTCAAGATTGATAAACACGCCATGCGACGCCCCTCTATGTCCTTCAGCCCTCAGTCTACTAACTGCCCTATGGCCGTTAGCCGCCCGCGCCGCCTGGCGCCATCCTGGGCAGCCCTATGTTGTGCCACCCTGGCGATTGCGAGCGTGTCATGCATCATCCCATCATCAGGGCAGGCCAATCCCAGCGAGGTGGCCGTGACCACCGTGGGCAATTTGGCCATGGGTGGATTTGACCCCCTGACCTTCACAAATGAGGAAGGGCCAAGCCTGGGCAGTGATCAACATCGCTATTATTGGAAGGGGGCTAACTGGCAGTTCGTCAATCGAGAGAACCGCGATATTTTCCGTGCCGAACCCGAACGCTATGCCCCAGCCTATGGTGGGCATGGAGCCTGGGCCGTATCTGTGGGTGAGTTTTTAAAAGGCGATCCGCGGCTTTATTTGATGATCGATGGGCAGCTTTATTTGTTCTTCAGCGAAGGAACGCTTAGCAAATGGCTTGACGACCCCGAGGGATTGAAACGCCGGGCGGACCGTGAATGGGCCGCCATGCTGCCCGATATGAATTAATCCCTTATGTCTGATGTCACCATCACGGCTAAGCCACGGTTCGATCTGGATTTATGGGCACGGTATACCCGGCTCACATCGGGCCTAATCCTGTTCACCTTTGCCCTCACGCACCTGCTGAACCATAGCCTTGGTCTATACAGCCTTGATGTGATGGAGCAGGTGCAAGATTGGCGCAAAATCGTCACCCGTCACCCCATTGGCACCACCATCCTATATGGTGCCCTCGTCACCCATGTGTTCCTGGCTTTGGCCAAGACAGCCACGCGGCAAGCTTTCCGCCTGCCATTATGGGAAATGCTGCAACTTACCTTGGGCTTACTGATCCCGATGTTTTTGTTGATCCATCTGGCGGATACGCGAGCCAGTGAATGGTTGATTAACTTCGATGATAGTTACCGCAACACCATCCCTGGCTATTGGCCGAAAAACCTGTGGTTGCCGATCCTGTTGGTCATGGTGGTGTGGTCCCATGGCTGTATGGGCGTGCATTTCTGGCTGCGCCTTCGCCCGTGGTACCGACGAAGCCTTTATCTTTGGTTTGCGCTTGCTTTAATCATACCCACCATGGCTATCGGTGGTTTCCTGGCGGCCGGGCAAGCCATCGCGGCTGAACGTAAAATCAAACGGTTAGAAAAGCGCCTCGATAGCGCGTGGTACCAAGCCCCCGCCCCAGTGATGCCGTCAGCCATCCCTAATATCGGCATCGGTACAGGTACCAGTACCGGCATCATACCAGCGCGATTTCAGGTAACGCCGCCGGACACAACGAGCCTGCCCGCCCCTGCCATTATTCATGTGGCAAAAGGCAATAATGGCTGGACCTATAAACGGATCACCGAATACGCCGAAATGGGCCGTTGGATGTTTGGGGCCTTCGCTCTGTTGGTGTTCCTCACACCAAGCCTGGTCCTGTTATACCGCCGCCGTGGTGACCGGGTCATGGTGCGTTATCCCAATGACCGTCAGGTGCGCGCCATTCGCGGTGCCAGCCTGTTGGAAATCAGCCGACGCGCCAAAATTCCCCATACATCAGTCTGTGGTGGCCGTGGCCGATGCTCGACCTGTCGGATACGGATCGGCCCTAAATCGGACCCGCAACCAGCCCCTAACTCCGTTGAACAAAAGCTGCTCACCCGGCTTGATGCCCCTGACAATGTGCGTTTGGCCTGTCAGTTACGGCCTGTGGGGCGCCTTTCCGTCACCCCGCTGGTACCAGCCAACGCGGCCACGAAAGAGATCGGCGTCGTCAGCCGTCAAGCCCTGGGCATTGAACGAAAAATCGTGGTCATGTTTGCCGATCTACGTGGCTTTACTGGGTTCAGTGAAGACAAGCTGCCCTACGATACGGTGTTCTTTTTGAACGAATATTTCGCCCGTCAACAAGACGCCATTACCCGCCATGGCGGCCGGATTGATAAATTCATGGGCGATGGGGTTATGGCGTTATTTGGGGCCGAGGATGTCTTTGACGGCCCCGACACCACATGCAGTGACTTATGCGCGGCATCTAAAGGCGCGTTAAACGCGCTCACCGACATGCTGACCGGACTCCAGGCAATGAATGCCGATCAACGCCTGGATTTACAAGCGCCCTTGCGGCTGGCCATTGGCCTGCATGCAGGCTCTGCCGTACTAGGCGAAATGGGGGTTGGCCAAGCGCGTCGTCCTACTGCCATTGGCGACGTGGTCAACGCCGCCGCCCGGTTAGAAAGCCTGGCGAAAGAATGGGATACGCCTGTGGTGGCCTCCACAGATGTGCTCCGTGCCGCGGGCTGGGGATGCGAGGGCTTTGACCCCATCACAGTGGAAGTACGCGGCAAACAAAACACCGTCGATGTGGTCCGCCTCGACGACCCGGCGGCTTTATCGTCGTAACATCATACCGGCTGAAAGCTCCAGCCACCGAAAACGGTACGTTTAAGCCTCCGTTTCTGTTACTCTTTCTAGTATGAAATTTGCGCGCGAGTTGCAGATACAAATCGACGATGTGTACGCCTGTCCTGGTAATTGCGCGGGCTGTATCTTGGTGGCCGATGAGCGCCGTACCCGCACCCCCGATATGTCCGAGCGCCTTTTGCGCCTTAGCATAGACCGGTTAAGCGATTACATCCCGACCCTGGATCATTTGGAATACATCAACCTGACCTATGGGATTGGTGACCATCTGCGCATGGATCAGGATTATTTGAAGCTGCTGCATGAGTTGGGTGCCGATCTGCTGGAACGCCATGGGTTCGATGCCCCGAAAAACGCGGTATTCTTCACCACCAGCCTTATCGGTAAAGCCGATATTCTCATGCCGCGGCTTGAGGAGTTGGCCCGGCATCAACGGCGCGTGCAATTCTACCCCATCGCCGTCCTCGACCCTGCCAAACTCTACAGCAAGAATTTCGGCGCGGTGTATGAGGGCAATATCCTGCGTACGAAAGAGCTATTCGGCAAAGTGGATCTGGCGATCAATTTAAGCGCTGAGGCCATCGAACGGATCACGCCCCAAGACCTCCACGATTTTGCCGCGGAAAACGAGTTTGATGAGGTCACGATCAACTGGACACCGACCAAAGCAAACAAGGAATTCACCGCACCCTGTATTGATGATCTAGCAGGGTGGCTGATTGACTTTAACCGCGCGGTCATCGCCGGCGATAAAATTGGCTCAAGCTTTGCCCCGGTCCTGCGACGGTCGATTGATGCCGTGATGTGTGGGGCTGATGGCGACACCATGCCCACCCTGCAACAGGCGGTGAATGACGTGTTGCCGGAAACCATCCGCAAATCGATTGAGATCGACCATCTGGGCAATCTGTTGCCGAAGCTCGAAGCGGTCGGCGACATCACCCATGGGGAGAGGTTTGGGCTGCCAACCTTGGGGAACATCAATCAAGCCCCGATCCAAGAATTACTGGGCGACGCCATGGCGCCACTCAAAGCCCGGGTGATCGGTATCCATAGCCGCAGTGCCGCCTGTGCCTCGTGTGATAATCTGGCGATCTGTTCGGTCACGGGCTTCCATGTGGCAACTCATATCCTGGGCCCACGGGCTGACCGTACGACCGGTTGCCCCCATGTGGCCGCCCAGCTGATCGATCATTTCAAACAAGAGGCCGTGGCCGCTGATGAGCTGCGCCAGAACGCTGAATTCATCGCACCAACGACGGCTCATGCACCATCGGGGACACCGATGGTCGCGGCGGAATAGCCATGGCCGCGCTGTTGCAATCCGGCGATGATCCGGCCACCGACATCACCCTCGAAGTCTTCAATTACTGCCAAGGCACCTGTACCGGCTGCATGCTCACCACCACCGAACGGCGGGAGGCCATGCCCGTGATGACGCTGTCGGGCTTCAAACGAGCCTTGGGGGCGTTGAAGGATTGGGGAGCCGCCCGCCAGCTTGATTACCGCCCGGTACTGCTGTTTGGTGATTTGCCTTGGCTGCCGCTTAATATCCAAGAGAATTACTACCAAGCCATCGCCGATCAGAGGCTGAAGATGGGCATCACCATGACCCTGGTTGATGCGGCGAAAACCGACCATTACCGCCAGGCGCTAAAAGTGGTGTGCGAGGCAGACCCCGGTGCCGTGTTCGACATCACCGTCGATCCCGTACGCCTTGAGCGCTACCCCGATTATGTGGAGCGAGTGTTAGAAGCAATTGAGACGGCCCCGCATTTGCACCTGCAAATCTTGTTAAGCGAGGCGATCCTCACCCGCTACGCCCCCGAGGCGCTGTCCGATTTATTTGAGGAACGATTGGGTCCCCAAGCGGTCTCCTTGGGCTTCACCCCAACACTTGAGAATTTGGCTTTGCGTAATTACGGCTATCAAGTGGGATCCGCAGCCGATTACGCCCGCCGGTTTTACAGCCAAACAGCCGCGGGGCGGGCGCATCTCGCCCGAGAATTGGCGCGGTATGAGGCGCAAGGCGAACATCTCGACTTCCTCCACCAAACCTTTCATATCGGCCCAGATTTGAATGTCTATCCCGTCGCTTACACGATTTGGGGCGATGTCATTTTAGACCAGCGCAATGGCGGTAAGCCCTTAGGCGCAATCGATGAAGACGAGGGGCTCGCCCCCGCCCTCACCGGCATCGCCGCCCAACGGCAATCGCTGCATAGCGCCAGTTGGATGAGCCGGGGGGATTTTGACTGTCACGATTGCAGCTATTTGCACAGCTGCACCTTTAACGGGATTGGCAGCGCCCGACGGCTCTACCGAGATTTCGAAACCCGCACGGGTTCATGTTATGGTCCCAGAGAAGTGGACCAAGTTCTTACCATGGTCGCCGCAGAATGATGGGCATGGTTAATAAGATGAGGGGATATCTGCGATGAACTTTATCCCGCAAAATGGTCGGACTGAGGGCGTAACCGGTGATACGCATCACCCGCTAGATAATGGCGGCCCCGTGTTTGACCGGCGAGATAGCACGCTGGGCATCATGGATGACCTCCAGGTCGCCGTGCATACCTATGATGGGTGCTCCCGTGGCTGCCCCGGCTGTGTTGTCGACAAGCACTTCAAAAACCGCGCGCGCGGTGAGCCGATCATGCCGCAAGAGGATCTGGCCATCGTCCAGGCGCGGGTTGCCGAATATTACGAATGGGCGCGCGAGCATCTGAATAACCGGGATGATCCCGACGCTTATTTCTCAAAAACCGGGTTTCAAATCGCCCACTACAGCTACACCATGCGGTTTGGCAATCACTCGGAATTGCCCACCGACGACCTGATCATGATCGCCGATACCCTAGCGGCTGAATATAAGGTTTGGTCGACCGCGCCGACCGAAGAGGTGCCGAAATTCGCCGATGTGCGTAAGGCCGTGCCCGGCAGCTACTTCCTGGAAATCATTTATGATCCGGTGGCTGACGACGCTGAGTTCGTCCGCGATATGATCATTGAAATGCGTCGCCACGATATTCGCGGTTATCCCGAGGTGTTGATCACCCAACGGCTGCTCAAGGCCTTGAGCCCTGAGCAATTCGTTGATGAGTATCTGGCACCGCTTGGTGATTTGGACGTGCAGGTTCAGTTCGGTCGTTATTCACCGTCGAAAACCCGCTCCTTCTCGCAAACCCAAGTGGTGCCCGTGGATGTGGAGGTCGATTGGCTTACCGCCGTCGCCAAACGGGTGGTCGAACAAAAGCTCAAGCTACACCCGATCCCGATCGCTGAATACGCGGTAACCTTGCTGGATGAGTATGACGAGTTGAGCGCCTGGGAAGATGGCCGTGGGGTTGATCTCAACAACCTACCGCCCGAGCAACCCTTCCATGCCAAGCGGATCATGGAAAAGACCCGGGATATCTTCCTCTCCAGCCTTTACATCGATCATAATTTGGATCTGTTCGTGTGGTCTGAAAGCATGGGCCAGCACGTGCTGGATTGGAATTTCGGTTTTGAAGCTCTGGGCAATGTGCGTGACCGGTCCATCCAGGATATCGTCACCGAGCGCGGCGGTGTGGTCGACAAAATGTTGATCGAGGTTATGCGCAATTTGATGACCCACCCGAAATGTGGGCCCTGCCGCTATAAGAGCTTCTGCGCTAGCCACGCGGTCCCACTGTTCCGCAAATGGCATGATGATGATGGCAAGCATTGCTATGGCTACCTGCCAGTCATCCGCGAGTTCCAGAGAGACTACCGCTTCTTACAAAACATGATCGACGGCTTCCGCGATCTGGAGTTTTGATCAAAAGCGGCCTGT
This sequence comes from Pseudomonadota bacterium, assembly GCA_039814445.1. GTDB lineage: Bacteria > Pseudomonadota > Alphaproteobacteria > TMED2 > TMED2 > TMED2. The sequence goes on along the minus strand of JBCCBF010000024.1, from coordinate 3,673 downwards.
TTAAGGGCCAGGTGCTTACTCGCCAGGTATCATAGTCGAGGGATTGCGGGCGATGCAGCTTGCCCACGACGATTTGCCTGCCACGCCTGTACCGCGTCTGCGTCAATGGCCAGAGACCTTGCCTTTCCAGCCGGTAATAGTTGCTGACCCATGGCCGCGAACCGCTCACGGAAACGGTCTTCAAACTGGTCTAAGGCATGGGCGGTTGCAGGATCGCCTTTCGGCGTCCAATAGGCTTGCGCCTCGCCAATCGCGGTGATCTTGGCCACATCCGTGACCTCAAACGTGTCATGGGCTGGTACCGGCTTATCCCATTTGATCGCTTGGCTTTCGAGCCATGCCATCAAATGGTCGTCATAGCCCTCAGACCGCAAGGGCTGCCCCACCGTCGGCCAGGTTTGAAACGCGGCCTGCATCCCTGCCCTCACCGAACGATCATCAAGCGGGTCATAACCACTATCCAATGCCGCGGTCATAAAACGTTTTGCCATGGGTCCGAAATGCGGGTCTTGGTAAAGGTCGGTCCAATAGCTGTCATACTGATCATCCGCTTGGGAGACTTCCCACAACACCGCCAAGGCGGTGGCGTCAGCATCGGCTTCCAACACTCGGTTTAGCCTTAAGTATGAGCGGGTGTCGTAAGGCAGCGCGGTGCCTGGCTCATGATATTCGGTGACCGTGGAAAAGCCGGCGATGGTTTGCTCAGCGTGTCGTCCCTCATGGGAAATCACGCGCAGGGTTTCCGCCAGGTCACGGGTTTGCGCGAACAAAGCCCGGTCATAAGCCAGATAGAAACCATAGGATTGCCCCGGCCCTAAACCGCCCAGGTGAATATCATGATCTTCAAGAGCTTTGAGCAAACGGCGCCCGCGTTTGCTAAGCGACATAATACTGATCGCTTCAGAGAAACGACGATTAAACGGCTTATGGCTGGTGTCTTGCGGATCGATCCCACGCAAAAAAGACAGGGGCCGGGTGTTCTTGCGGTCCGGGTCATCGGCGTCCAAAGGGGCGGGGCCTGTCACGCGCATATCATCAACGGCCGTCGCCGCGTCGTCACGGATCGGCTTCACGAAAGGGATGGACGCAATAGTGTTCGACAAGGCGTGCTTTCATCTTTGAACAAGCGCGAGAACGCAGCCCATCGGCATGACAAACACCCGATAGGCTCGCATTATTATGTCTGATAATGCGGAAAGCCTGGCCATTATTTACCAGCCCCGGCCATCCTTATCCCCAGCCGCCAGCTTACAAAATGCGCTTATGATGGGCTCACCACCACTTGCCGTTGATCCTGCCACCCCAGCCAGGCAAAGCGCACACATTGAAGGATAACGGCAACCCCGCTGCCTAACAGGATGGCATAGAACAGGCCATCAACACCCCATGCTTCATGGATACCAAGCCAATAGCCGGCGGGCACCATGATCAAACAATAGGCCACGAACTGGATCACCGTGGGGATCCAGACATCTTGGCGGCCCCGGGCGGCATTGGCCATGACCACCTGGCCACCGTCGACGATCAATAGCCAAGGCACAATCGCCAGGGCTGCGGCGGCCAGGGGTAGGACCGATGGATCATCGGTGAAACCCAGCACCATCAAATCTGCTGTCAGCCAGAGAGCGATGCCAAAGCCAAACATCAGGCCTGTATTAAGCCCGAGCCCCGTCCACCCGGCGCGGGCCAAATTAGGATAATCAGTCTGGCCATAGGCATAACCGACCCGCACCGCGGTGGCAGACCCTAGCCCCAGCGCCACCATAAACATGGTCGCCAGCACGTTATGGGCGATGTTGTAGGCGGCCAAGGGCGCGTTACCGAGCCAGCCGGCCATGATGGCCAAGACGGCAAAAGACACACTTTCGGCCATGATACTGATGGCACTGGCATACCCGATGGCCCGTTGTTTGGCCCAATCGCGCCATGGTCCAAGTCCCCAGCCGGTGCCGTTGAAGCCGTATGCCCGCGCATCACGCATGGCCAGCAACACAGCGATCAATGCCGCGGCCTGTAAGCAGCGCAAGATAACCGTAGCCCAAGCGGCCCCGGTTGCCCCCATGGGTGGCAACCCCATATGGCCATAGATCAGCGCCCAGTTCAGACCGACATTAAGGATATTGGCCGCGAGCATGATCCACATGGCTGGCACGGGCCGCTTCAACCCCTCCAAGGTGAAGCTCGTCACCACATAGATAAAAGTCGCCGGCAGGCTCAACCCCAGGACTTGGACCACCGCCCCTCCCTCGCGGGATAACTCAGCGCTCTGCCCTGTCAGGCTTAGAAACCCGGGACCGAATTGGCACGCGATCGCCGCAATCAGCCCCACCGCCATGGCGGTGGCCACACCCCGGCGCCAAGTAATGCCAATGATCTGCTGCTCACCGCGCCCAAGAGCATTCGCCGTGATCACTAAGGTACCTAGGACCAAGCCAACACCAGTGGTCGTTAACACCACCACCGGCGCCCAACCAATGGCCTGATAGGCCAGCTCATCGGCACTGAACCGCCCAACCATAACCGTATCGATGAGAACCATGGTCAGGATACCGGCGCGGGAAATCATCACCGGTGTCGCCAGCCGTAAAAGCTCACGCATATGCTGACGGATCAGCATATGGCTAGCCTTGATAATAATGTAAGGCGGTGTTCAGGGAGGCCATCACATCGCGTGGGCCTGATGTGAGTAAGGACTGCCGATCCATCAGCTCTAAACCATCAAAGATCGGCTCCACATGCGGTGCCGTGGCATACACAAAGCCATCACTGGCGTAAGACCCCGTATCAGGATGGCAATCGACCTCGACCCGGTACCCCTCTTTAGCCAAAGCACCAGCCACAAACATATGCAAATTCGCAGAATGCGTGGCGATCATAAACCGATCGATCTTTTTCGCCTCGATACTTTGAATGCCACTGGCCAGCATCCGTACCTCGGCGCCCTGAATGTCAGCATGGAGCAAATCTATCCGGTCATATCCACGTTCTTTCATGAACGGATCAACGAGCCAGCCATCGGGGGCCACTGCCTGATTAATGAACTCACCATCAAAGCCGTTCAGGGCAAAATTACGTTTACCCACCTCGACAAATGGCGGGTGAAATTCCACCATAATATTATGCGCTTGCGGCCGTTTTTGCTGTAACCACATGGAGTAGTGAGCCCAATAAGCCCCCAACTCAATCATCCGTGGCTGTTCCGGCAAGCTCCGGAGCACCTCTTGAAATACGAATTCTTCAAGTGGTTCATGAACACCGCGATTGATCTGCAAAATCGCCGAGAAATCGCTGTAATAGGCCGCATCGCCATCGGCTGGTACACGCACCCCATTATGCAAAGTCACTAGGCCATCTTTGACAACGCCAGCATCCTCCACGCGGTCGATTAATAGGTTGAGCGGGTCGGATATGATCTCACGAAAGCGGCTTAGATTATCCTCGGCATCGGCCTTGTTAACCAAATCATTCATTTGTGCATCAATCTTTCGCGGCAAGGATAGTAATTGGTAAATACCACAATGATCGTGATGTCATCCGCCGTATTGAGTAAGGCCGTTCACCAGGCTTTGTACTAGGTCTTTTGGTGTGGCGTGCAAAAGCTGATGGCGTCCTAAAAACTGAAAGTTTTCAAAGATCGGGACCAGGCTTGGGGCGCTGGCGAGGATAAAGCCGT